>JACRCY010000570.1 GCA_016218785.1 Deltaproteobacteria bacterium | reverse complement strand
CCTGCCCGCCGACCGCGTTTTCCAGCGCCGGGCCACCGTCGAGCCGCCCGTGGCGGCCCGGCCGGCAGTACCTGGCCGGTGTAGCTGGACGCCATGGCGGGACCGCTCGCGACTTTGTCCGAGGCCCTGGCCAGGCCTACCCTTCCCCTCGCCTTTGCGTTATTTTGCCGGCAATCGCTCCCGGGCGCGGCCCGCGGGCGGGATGGAGGCACCATGACCCAGGCCCTGATCATCGACGCCGTGCGCACCCCGATCGGCCGCTACGCCGGCGCCCTCAAGGAGGTGCGCCCCGACGACCTCATGGCGGTGGTCCTGCGCGGCCTGATCGAGCGCACCAAGGAACCCACCACCGAGAACGAGGACGTCCTGGTGGGCTGCGCCAACCAGGCGGGCGAGGACAACCGCAACGTCGCGCGCATGGCCCTGCTCCTGGCGGACTACCCGGTCGCCGTGGCCGGGGCCACGGTGAACCGCCTGTGCGGCTCGGGCATGGAGGCCACCCGCATCGCGGCGCACGCGATCATGTGCGGCGAGGGGGAGGTGTTCGTCGCCGGTGGCGTGGAGAGCATGACGCGCGCCCCGTTCGTGATGGGCAAGGCCGAGACCGCCTTCCCGCGCGGCGAGATCAAGGTGTTCGACAGCACCATCGGCTGGCGCTTCGTCAACCCGCGCCTGGCGCAGAAGCACCCGACCTTCTCCATGGGCGAGACCGCCGAGAACGTGGCCGAGCAGGAGCACGTGGCGCGCGAGGTCCAGGACGCCTTCACGCTCGAGAGCCAGGTCAAGGCGGCGCGCGCCATCAAGGAAGGGCGCTTCGCCGACGAGATCATCCCCGTCGAGGTGCCGGGGCCGAAGGGGACCGCCACGCGCTTCGAGGTCGACGAGCACCCGCGCGCCGACACCACGCTCGAGAAGCTCGCGAAGCTCAAGGCCTCCTTCCGCCACGGTGGCACGGTGACGGCCGGGAACTCCTCGGGCATCAACGACGGCGCCTCGGCCCTGCTGCTCGCCTCGCCGGCGGCCGCGCAGCGCCTGGACCTCCAGCCCATGGCCCGCGTCGTGTCCTCGGCGGTCGCCGGCGTCGATCCCGCCATCATGGGGCTCGGGCCCATCCCGGCCACGCGCAAGGCGCTCCACCGCGCCGGCCTCTCCGTGGAGGAGATCGGGCTGGTCGAGCTGAACGAGGCGTTCGCGGCGCAGGCGCTGCCGTGCATCCGCGAGCTGGGCATCCCCTACGACCGGCTCAACGTCAACGGCGGCGGCATCGCCCTCGGCCACCCCCTGGGCTCCACCGGCAGCCGCCTGCTCGTGACGCTGGTGCACGAGATGGCGCGCCGCAAGGTCCGCTACGGCCTCGCCACCCTGTGCATCGGCGTGGGCCAGGGCATCGCCATGGTCCTGGAGAGCCTGCGGAGCTGACCGTGAAGATTGCCCCCGAGATCGTGCGGAACCTCATGGAGAAGATGGTTCCGTTCAACGCCTTCCTGGGCATCGAGTGCACGGGCATCGGCCCCGGCTACTGCCGCCTCGAGCTCGAGTTCCGCCCCGAGCTCATCGGCGACCCGATGCGCAAGGCGCTCCACGGCGGCGTCATCTCGACGCTCATCGACACCTGCGGCGGCGCGGCCGTGTGGTCCAAGGTGGAGCCCATGGACGCGGTCTCGACCGTCGACCTGCGCGTCGACTTCCTGCGCCCCGGCGGCCAGGAGCGGGTCGTGGCCGAGGCCCACGTCGTGCGCGTGGGCAACCGCGTCGCCGTGGTGGACATGCGGGCCTTCCACCCCAGCGCGCCCGAGCGGACCATCGCCACGGGCAAGGGCGTCTACAACATCAAGCGCCGCAAGGGCGCGGAGCCCGAGCCTCTCACCGACGGCTAGCCTCAGTCGGTGCAGATCCGCGGGCCGAAGGGGAGCGCCTGGTCCACGGCGATCCCGATCTGCATCGGGCCCAAGTGCGTCGTGCGCAGGAAGAAGTGGCTCTCCTCGGGCGTGCCGCCGACGTGTGCGAGGTTGCCCGGGCCGGTCTCGTAGCCCGCGGCGGCCACCACCGCGCGGCTGCCGGCCGGATCGCGCAGGAGCAGGCGCGTGCCCTTGGCCGGGCGGGCCGCCTGGGTCCAGTACATGTTCACGTACCAGGCCTCGTGCTCCACGGGGAAGTCGGTCGGCGAGCCGATGCCGCAGCCGTAGAAGCTGCCCCCCTCGAGGGGCGCCCAGCTCTGGGTGCGGTGGAGGACGAAGCCGGTGCGCCCCTGCGACAGCGCGTAGTGCTCCGCGAGGTGCTCGGTGGCCGTGCTCGGGTAGGGGGGCGGCTCCTCCTGCGTCACCAGGTGCGCCTCCATCACCATGGGGCCGGTCGCGGGCATGGCCAGGTGGCTGCCGCCGTCCCCCACGCGCGCCATCTCGCCGGTCTCCATGGCGCACGGGCCGCGCGACGGCACGGTGAAGCCGAGGTCGACGTGGAAGGGGCCCGACCGCGGCGTGCCCGACGACACGTAGGTGTCCACCACCACGAACCAGTCGCCGGCCTCCACGTCGGCGCGGGCGTGGACGTTGCCGCGGTCGAGGCAGGTCGCCGGGTCGAGCGCGCGGAGGAGGTGCACGTCCACGTCGACGCCGGGATCCTCGTACACCGCCGCCGACAGGAACCCCGCCTCGGGCACGGTGACGCGGTAGATGACCTCGGGGCCGCTCTCGTCCGCGGTGCTGCACGAGTAGCCCTCGAGGCGGCTCGGGGGCTCGAGCGACGTGTCGCGGTCCTCGCCGAAGGGGAAGGTCGTGACGCAGGTGACGCCCTCGGGGCAGGGCGCGGCGCCGTCGGGCCCGGCGTCGGCGGCCGATCCGTCGTCGCCCGGCCCGTCGGCGGCCGGCTCGAGGCCGTCGCCGCCCGCGCTACCGTCGCCCGCGTCGGCGTGGCCGGCACCACCGATCGCCCCGGAGCACCCGGACGCCAGCAGCACGGCACCCAGGGCCGCCAAGAGGAGCCTCGCACGCACGGGTCCAGCCTAACAGCGCCACGCGCGCGCGACAACCGCGGCCGGAGACGACGCACGCCGGCGCGCTGCGTACAGCTGCATACACGCGCACCGACTGGCGTGAACGCGGTCCCCGCGCGGCCTGACCCAGTTTCCGATCATGGATGGGTTGGTCTATACTGCCACCGTGGCCCGAGTCCCTGCGGTCCGCTTCGTGCTCGCACTGGTCGGTACGTGCCTGCTGCTCGGCGTGAGCGGGTGCGCCAAGGGCGCCCCGATGCAGCAGGACGCCTCCGTGCCGCAGCAGGACGCGGAGGCGCAGGGCGACGGCGAGGCGCAGGCCGACGGCCCCAGGGACGGCCCGCTCCAGGCCGACGGGCCCAAGGACGGCCCGCTCCAGCAGGACGGCCAGACCGACACCCCGCTCCAGCAGGACGCCCAGCACGACGTCTTCGTGCAGAGCGACGCGGGCGAGTGCTCGAACGACGTGGACTGCCTCCCCGACGCGGGCGTGATCACCGACGGCGGCCGCTACTGCTACACGGCCACGGCCAAGTGCTACGAGCCGGGCGTCTGCCACGGCGACAGCGAGTGCCCGACCGGCCAGATCTGCAAGCCGCTGGTGCAAACCTGCAGCTGCCCCTCGCTGGGCTTCACCTGCCGCCCCCACGAGATCTGTCTCTACTTCCCGGTTTGGCTCGGCAACTTCTGCGCCGGCGAGTAGCAGGGTCCCGGGACCGGCCCGATGCGCTGCCTCCCCGTGGTTGCAGTGGTCGCCCTGGCGGGGCTCGCCTCCTGCGGCAGCTCGAGCCCCACCGCGGCGCGCGTCTTCTTCGACCTCGGCGAGGGCGTCGCGATCGATCAGGTCCGGCTCGAGGCCGCCGTGGCGGGCGTCACCCTCCTCTCCACGGACGTCCCCGCGGTGGCCCGGGGCGAGATCCGGCCGGGACAGGACGTGGTCGTCCTCTTCGAGGACCGGCTGGCCGGGCTCACGATCGACCTCCTCGCCGCCGGGCGGCTGGCCGGCGCCGAGGTGGCCCGCGGCCAGAGCAGCGTCACGCTCCGCGGCGGCCGGACCGTGTCGACCTTCGTCACGCTCGCGCAGAGCGTCGGCTGCCCGGCGGGCCAGCACCAGTGCACCGACGCCTGCTACCCCGACGACGACCCGGGCCACTGCGGGTTGTCGTGCCTGACCTGCAGCGGCCCGACGCACGGCCAGGCCACGTGCGTGACCGGCGCCTGCTCGTTCAGCTGCGACCAGGGCTACACCCGCTGCGGCATCGAATGCGTCGACCTGAAGAGCGACTCCCGCAACTGCAACGCCTGCGCGCGCTCCTGCCAGCCCAACCAGCTCTGCCAGGCGGGCGAGTGCGTCCTCAACTCGTGCCCCACCGGCCAGCACGCCTGCGGCGGGACCTGCGTGTCGAGCCTCGACCCGGCCACCTGCGGCTCCCGCTGCGACCCGTGCCCGATCCCGCCGCACGGCAGCGCCACCTGCGACGGCACCGGCTGCGGCATCGCGTGCAGCTCCGGCTACCACGTGTGCAGCGGGTCGTGCGCGTCGAGCACGAGCCCCGCCAGCTGCGGCACCCGGTGCACCCCCTGCCCGACGGTGCCGAACTCCGACGCCTCCTGCAACGGCACGAGCTGCACGTACGCCTGCACGACCGGCTACCACGCCTGCGGCAGCACCTGCGTGTCGAACCTCGACCCCGCCACCTGTGGGGACAGCTGCTCGCCGTGCCCGGCGCCCCCCGACCACGCGGTCGTCACCTGCGACGGCACGAACTGCGGCTACTCGTGCCAGGCGGGGTACCACGACTGCGGCGGCTGGTGCCAGGTCAACGGCCAGGGGTGCGACGTGTGCCCGCCGTGCGTCGACCCGCAGAAATGCTATCCGGCCGCCGGGATCTGCTTCACGCCGGGGTACTGCTCCGGAAACGATGAGTGCGTGTCGGGCGTCTGCCAGAGCAACGTCTGTGCCTGCAGCATGCTGACGCCTCCACTCGTCGGGTGCCGGCCCTTCGAGGAGTGCCTCTTCGTCTATTGCATGGCCCAGCAGTAGGCGCCGGTGAAGGAGCTGGACCGATGCCCTGGTGTAGGGGTGTGACCATCCTCGCGCCGGCCGACGCCCTCGACACCCTCCGGCGGCAGCGCCGCCGCGTGCAGGTCGCCATGCTCGACCCCTGGTACAACCGCGGGGTCGGCGGCTCCCGGGACGACTACGACGAGTTCCTCGAGGCGCTGGTGAAGGCGGCCGCGCGGATCGCGGGCCACGTCTTCCTGTGGGGGTTCCCCGAGATCGTGGGCGCGGTGCTGCCGCGGCTCCCCGCGGGTATCTCCCTCGTCGCGTGGCTGACCTGGTACTTCAAGAACTGCCCATCGGTGATCCGCGGCTGGCGCTCGGCGCAGATGGCGTGCCTGCACCTGGCGGGCCCCCGCGCCCGGCTCTACCCCGAGCACTTCCTCAACGACGCGCAGCTGGAGCGGCAGCGCGCCGGGAAGCTCCGCTACCTGCCCGGCCCCGCGAGCGTCATCGAGGCTCCCTTGAACATCGGCTTCGTGGGCCGGCGCGAGCAGACCGGGCACCCCGCGCAGAAACCGGAGGCCGTCTACGAGGCCCTGCTCAAGATGACGACGCGGCGCGGCGACACGGTCATCGACCCGATGTGCGGCTCGGGCACCACCGGAGCGGTGTGCCGGACCCTCGGCCTCAAGGCGATCCTCTGCGACGAGTCGGACCGGTACCTGACCCTGGCCGAGAGGCGCCTGGGCGTGGTGCGCTGCTGACCGTCGTCGAGCACCTGACCGTCGGCGAGCGCGCAGGCGAGCGCACAGGCGGTTCCCGGCCGCCCCGCGCCGCGCTATCATCGGGGTGCATGCGCGTGCTCGTTCCCCTCGGGCTGGCCGGCCTGCTCCTCGGCGGGGCCGCGGGCGGCTGCGCCGCGGCCCGCGTCACCTTCGAGTGCGACGGCGGGGGGTGCGGGCAGTCCGACGCCGGCTGCCACGGCGACGCCTGCGTCGTCTGCCCCGAGCCGGCCACCTGCAACGCGGAGGCGCTCTGCACCGAGGCGCTCTGCGGCGGGCAGTCCTTCATCTGCAGCCTGGATGGGCCGGGGCATTTCGGTTGGACCACGACCATGGCCAACTGCGACGACGGCGACCCGTGCACCGACAGCGACCACTGCATCGCTCAGTCGTGCATCGGCACCCCCAAGGCCTGCGCCACGCCGCCCGCGGCCACGTGCGTGGGCACCGGCACCCTGCGGACCTTCACGTTGCCCGGCCAGTGCGTGGACGGCACGTGCGAGTACTCCCACACCGATCGCAACTGCCCGGCGAGCGACTGCCAGAACGGTACCTGCTCCGGCGACCCGTGCGCGGGCGTCAGCTGCACCACGCCCGGCGACCCCTGCCTCGAGTCGGTCGGCACGTGCGTGGACGGCCAGTGCACCTACCCCCCCAAGGTGCTCGACTGCGACCGTCCCCACGCCACGGGGGGGCACTGCATCTCCGGCGCCTGTGCCGGGTGGACCTGCGACTCGGGCTACGCCAACTGCAACAACAACTGGGACGACGGCTGCGAGATCAGCCTCAAGACGAGCCAGCACTGCGGCGCCTGCAACACGCCTTGCACCACCCCAGCGCACGCCACCGCCAGCTGCGCCACCGGCACCTGCGTCCGCACCTGTACGGCGCCGTGGCAGAACTGCGACAACAACTGGGCCAACGGCTGCGAGATCCCGGTGGGGGTGGCCGCCCGGTGCGACGACTCGGGCCTGAACTCGACCAGCGGCTGCGGCACGGCCTACTGCGGGAACTCCGGCAGCGACCCGAACGCCGTCGACTTCGGCACCTGGTACTGCATCTACTGCTCCACCTGTCACCACTTCACCGACGGCTACTCCTGGTGCCTCTGGTCGGCGAACGGCGGCGTGGGCCAGTGGTCGAGCAGCCGCTGCGCCACCTGCTGCGGCGCCGGCAGCCTGGATCTGGTGTGCGGCCCGTAGGCATGCGGCGGCTGCCCCTCGCGCTCGCGCTCGCGATCCTGCTCCTGCCGGCGACGGCGCGCGCGGCGCCCGACGCCACCGCAGCGTCGGTCCACCTGGCCGGGCTGCGGGCCCACCCCGGCGACCTGGCGCCGGGGCGGCCGCTCCCGCGGCCCCTGACGCGCGCGCTCCTCCCCGGCACCGTGGTCTACGGCTACCCCCCCTACTGGGTGACCGACACGTCGCAGCTCCGCCTCGACCTGCTCAGCCACGTGGGGTGGTTCGCCATCGAGATGACGTCGGCCGGCGCGGTCAGCAGCCGCCACGGCTGGCCCGACACGGCGTTCGTGCAGGCGGCCCACGCCGCCGGCGTCAAGGTCGAGATCGTCTTCACCCTCTTCTCCGGCTCCGGGATCGGCACGCTGTTCGGCAGCACGACCAACCGCGCGGCGGCGGTCGCGACCGCGGTCGCCGAGCTGGAGTCGGGCGGCGCCGACGGCATCAACCTCGACTTCGAGGGCGCGCCCGGGAGCGCCCGGGCCGGGCT
>JACRCY010000558.1 GCA_016218785.1 Deltaproteobacteria bacterium | reverse complement strand
GTCGCGCCTCGTGGGCGGAGCGACTTTTTGATCCGCATGCAAATCACTCGACGTTCCGAAAACGGCTCAGGCCCCTACTCGACTACCTGGACGCCGTCGCATGAGCCGCCGACGGGCGGCCGAGAAAGTGCGCAAGTCGAGTCCAGGCGTCTGCGACTCCTTGGCCAACTCGGCCAGCCGCTGCCTAAGCGCGGAGCCGTAGGCCTGTCCCCCCAGCCCGGCGGTGGCCTTCTGGAGGGCTTCGTACACGTACCTGTTCGCCTCCGGATGGGGGCCGCCATGACCCAGGACAGGAATCCTGTTGAGTGGATTCTCCAGGCCCTTGAGCATTCCCGCCTTCTTGAACATCTGCTCGAAGCGTGGGGTGTACGGGCCTCCAGCTGCCCGCGACACGGTGTTCTTGTTCGGGCACGTTCGGCCGCTTCCGCCGCCGCCCCGCACTCATCGCCGCTCACGTTGCGAGATATCGATGATCCACAACTCATGCGAAAGTGTCTAGCACCTCATGCACCGCCGTGACCGTCTCCGTGAGCCGGGACTCGAAGATGAGGAAGCACAACGCTGATGAGCCGGGGCACGCAGTTCGGCCCGCGCGTCATAGGCAGGGTGTCCGTCCTCTCTGCCATTTGGCCGACGCACCAGTAGACGGTGCTCAGGGTCATCTCCCAGATGGGCTGCTCCCCTGGTAGACCTTGAGAGAACCTTCGGCCCAGGGCCACCCACTTCGGCCAGGCGCGCGCAGTTGCTTCCAGGAAGGGACGCCGCCGCTCCGCAGGCTCGACAAGCGTGTACGAATCCTGCTCGAGTAGACCGAGAAGCGCCCAATCAAGGCTCAGCGCCTCCTGGAAGTACCGCCCGAGGACAGCAGACGCCGCGTCAAGCTCGAGCGTGAGCAGACGGGACAGGATGAAAGCGTGATAGTGCAGCCCGCTGCCAAGCAGGCGAGACGGTCCCTCAAGCACCAGCAGGCCTTTCATCTGCTCGGTGTCAATGCAATCGTCCACAAGGTCGGTGAGCCGCGCTCCCTTCCGAAAGAGCTGCAGCTTCCTCCGACATCGCGCTTTGACGTCCGCGAATCGACCATGCAACAGGAGTGGAACCTCCATCACTCGCCTCCGCTCTCACCCGAGCACGATCTGGACGCGCTCCGCCAGCCGCCGTTCAACGCTCCGCGATCTGGCCAGCCGTTCCAGGATTGCTCGCCGCCGCGGAAGGACCTCGACCGAGGGAGCGTGTCTGTCCATGCCCTCCACGCTGATCCTCCCGATCGGCGTGCGCAACTTCTTGTAGCTTCAGCCGGCGTGTACTAGCGGAGCAAGGTGGCGGGGCGCCGCCGGCCAGGGGTCGGCGGTCCTGGCGGGCCCGGGCCCGCGGGTCAGCGGTCCTCGCCGACCAGGTGCACCACGGCCACGTTGCCCCGGTCGGCCACGTAGGTGCGGCCGGCGAGGAGGAAGAGCACCGCCGCCACCAGCCCGGCCACCGGTGCCACCATGAGCGCCGTGCCCACGTTGCCGAAGGCGTCCGACAGCTTGCCCACGATGACCGGCGAGTAGGCGCCGCCGAGGAGGTACATGCAGAGGACGCAGGTACCCCACGAGGTCGCGCGCAGGCTCGGGTGGACGACGTCCTGGGTGATGGCGCCGCCCGGCGCGAGGTACGCGACCGTGAGGATCCCCCAGGCGATCAGGCACCCGAAGCCGGCCGCGCCCTTGCCGAGCAGCAGCGCCCCGGCGAGCGCCAGGGCGGCGAGCGCGGAGGTCGTGGCGCACGAGAGGAGCCGGCCGCGCGGGTTGGCGCGCGCCCACCGGTCGGCGATGAACCCGCCGAGCGGCGCGCCGACCAGCGCCAGCACGAGCACCAGCCCCGCCTTCTTGGCGGCCGCCGCGTCGTCGATCAGGTAGGTGCGCGCGAGGTAGGGCGGCAGCCAGGCCAGCAGGGCGCTCGAGACGAACACGTTGGCGGCGAAGCCCAGGTAGACCAGCCGCAACGTCGGGATGCGGAACAGCGAGCCGAGCGCCTTGCCGAAGGCCTGGCCCCCCGCGGACGCGACCGTCTTGTAGTCGCGCAGGAAGAGCGTGGCCGCGGCCAGGATCAGCCCGGGCAGGGCGAAGACGAAGAAGGGCGCGGCCCACGAGCCGGTCCGGGCCACGATGAGCCCGGCGAGCACCGTGCCGAGCGCCGCCCCCACCGGGATCGAGGCGTTGAAGATGCCGAGGACCTTGGCCCGGCGGTTCTCGGGGAACGCGGCCGACAGCATCGCGGTGCCGCCCGACGAGTAGCCGGCCTCGCCCACGCCGACCAGCGCGCGCGCCATGAGCAGCGTGACGAAGCCGCCGGCGAGCCCGGTCAGCGCCGTGGCCACGCTCCACATGCACGCCATGAGCGCGATCCCCTTGCGCCGGCTCCAGCGGTCCACGAGGAACGCGGCCGGGATGGCGAACCCGGCCACGCAGACCAGGAAGACCGTCTGGAACAGGCCGATCTGCGCGTCGGTGAGCGACAGGCTGCGCTTCATCTGCTCGGCGACCGCACCCATCACGTTGCGGTCCATGTAGTTGAGCATGTAGAGGAGGAAGACGACGACCAGGGTCCACGTGCCGCTCCCCGGCGCTGCCTGCGCGAACGTCTTGGAGGAAGGCTCCTCTCCCTTCGGCGCCACCGACATGTCCCCTCCGTCCGTCGGTCGCGCGCCCGCTGGCGCTCCGGACCGACGGACGATGCTACCATCGTCCGGGCGGCGGGTACAACCGCGCGCCTCGTGCAGAAGTTGCTCCAGGGAGAAGGCGGAAAATGAGTCAGCACGCCACGCTCGATCTGACCGAGATCTCCGGGGTCCTGGAGGGGCGCCCCGTCCGCTGGGCCTCGGCGGCGGTCGGTGACTACGACGGACGCGAGCGGACGCTCGAGGTCTTCCTCGCCGACGCCGCCGAACAGCGGCCTCTGCTGCGCCTGCTTCGGCCGCTGCGCCCCGCCCTGGAGGCCGGCGTGGGGGGGCCGGTCGTCGTCGTGTTCCACACCTGGGCCGAGACCTTCCGCCTCTACCCCGAGGTGTTGCCCGGCTTGGCGCTGGGCATGGAGCCGGCTCCTGCTCTGGTCGACGTGCAGGTCTGGGCCAAGACCCCCCGGCCGCCGCGGCGCGTCCCTCGAGCGGCCTGATGTACCTCACCTCGCACCTGGTACGCACGCCAGCCCACGACCACGGGGGCGTCAACACCTTCATCTACACCCATCGGGGCAGCGCGCCTCACGACATCGACTGGAGGGATCCTGACGCGACCGCCGGGCCCGCGGGCACGGCCGCTTTTCGCGTGGACTACTGACCGTTCGTCCCCACCGCCGGCCTCCCCACCGCCTGAGGCGTCGCGGCCGCGCCGGGCGGGGACGGGGCGGCTGCGGCCGGCCCCCGGAAGTGGCGGCGCGCCCGGGCGAACCACAGCAGCGCGAGCAGCGCGGCGCAGGCGAGCATGGTCCAGAGGGTCAGCTCGTTCGGCGGCAGGCTGAGCACCACGGTCAGGAACGCGACCCACACCACGGCCGCGAGGTTGACGACCGGGCCGAGGCGGCCGAGGGTCCACGGCGCGGTCTCGCGGGTGGCGAACTCGCCCCGCCGCCGCCGCCGGTTGCGCCAGTTGAGGTAGACGGGGCTCACGTACGCGAGGTAGAGCGTGATGGTGGAGAGGGCGGTGACCACGAAGTACGCCGCCGCGTAGGCGGTGATGAGCACGGCGAGCAGGCTCGTCACCACGATGGCCCACACGGGCGTGCGGTAGCGGGGGCTCACGCGCTTGAGCCAGCGCGACCCGGGCATGCCGTCGTCGCGCGCGAAGGCGTACCACATGCGCCCCATCGAGGTGATCGACGAGGCCCCGCACAGCCACATCGCGCCGCCGATGAGCACCGCGATGAGGTTGGCGCCGAAGGCGCCCAGGTTGCCGTAGACGATCTGGAGCACCGGGTACGCGTCGGTGGCCGTCCGCGCCACGTCGCGGTGCGGGATGCACCAGGTCAGGATGAGGAGCATGGCGTAGCCGACCACGGCCGAGACCGCCACCGAGAGGAACACGCCCCACGCCGAGTTCTTGCGCGCCATCACCGTCTCCTCGGCGACGTGGGCGGACGCGTCGTAGCCGGTGTAGGTCCACTGCGCCTGGAGCAGGGCGAGCGGGAAGACGAGGGCGAAGGGGGCCGCCTGGTAGAGGGAGGTCAGGCCGGGGACCAGCGCGAACAGCGGCGACGGCAGCTTCACCGCGCCGAAGACCAGCGCCGGCACCGCCGTCGCCCCCTCCCGCAGCGGCGCCGACGAGGCCTGGAGCGGGCTGACGGCCTGCCCGCTCGAGAAGAGGAAGCCGAGGTCGCTGTGGTGGCGGCCGAAGATGGTCAGCAGCAGGGCGATCACCAGGACGCCGCCGATGTGCCAGTAGACGCTGAACTCGTTGAGGCGCGCCGTGAGCCGGATGCCGAAGATGTTGAGCAGCACCTGCGGGACCATGATGACGACCATGAACGCGAGGTAGAAGCCCCACGACGACAGGGTGAGGCCCCAGAAGAGCGGCGCGTTCGCGTCGAGCCCGAAGATGCGGGTGACCGCCCCGACGAGATACATGGCGGCGCCGATGTTGATGCCGGCGGTGATGGTGACCTGGCCGATCATGTTCAGCCACGCCGTGGCCCAGGCCCAGCCGCGGCCCCCCAGGCGGAAGGCCCAGAAATAGAGCCCGCCGGCCGTCGGGTAGGCCGAGGCCAGCTCGGCCATGGACGCGGCCACGCAGAGGGTGAAGACGCTCACCACCGGCCACCCGACCGAGTTGACGATCGGGCCGGCGAACTTGAGGCCGTAGCCGAAGAGGAGGACCGCGCCGGTCAGGATCGAGATGATGGAGAAGGAGATGGAGAAGTTCGCGAAGCCCCCCATCTCCCGGAACAGCTGCTGCGCGTAGCCGAGGCGCCTGAGCTCGCGGACGTCCTGCTCGATCAGCTCCTCGCGGGTCGGCTTCGCCATTGATGGCCGGAAAGTAGCAGATGAGGGTGGCCCCACGCCACGCGTCCCAACGTCCCGGTTTCCCCGTGCCGAGTGGCGAGGCACGGCTACCTTCATGCTGTGGGCGGCGAGGTGGTGGTGGGCCAGGCGGCGGCGTTCGAGGAGGCGGTCCCGGCGCTGTGGGAGGCGGACTTCTCGGGGGTGCGCGCCTTGCTCGAGGCGTGGCGGCCTGGCGGGCGGGGCGGACGCTGGCCTCCGTAGCCGCGGGGGAGTAAAGTCGCCACTCCATGGCCGAGAGAATCGTCGTCCACAGGGGCAGCTACCGCGACTCCGCGTTCCTCATGCGGGTGACGCGGGAGCTGAAGGCGAGCGCCGGGGTCGCCGAGGCGGTCGTGCTCATGGGCACGCCCATGAACCTGGAGTTGCTCGGCCGCGCCGGCTTCGCCACCGCCGCGGAGAGCGGCGCCGGGCCGCTCGACCTGGTCGTCGCGCTGCGCGCCGACGAGGCGGCCGCCCTCGACGTGGCCGAGGCGGAGGTGGGCCGGCTGCTGCAGGGCGGGGGTGCGAACGGTGACGGCGCCAGCGGCGGGGCTCAGGGCGCCGCCGCGAGCGGCGGGGCAGGCCGCTCGCGGCGCCTGCGCAGCCTCCCCGAGGCCACCGCGCTGCACCCCGACGCCCGGCTGGTGTCGGTCTCGGTGCCGGGCGAGTACGCCGCCTTCGTGGCCCACCGGGCCCTGGACGCCGGCCGCCACGTCTTCCTCTTCTCCAACAACGTCGACCTGGACGACGAGATCGCGCTCAAGCGCCGCGGCCGCGAGGCGGGCCTGCTGGTGATGGGCCCCGACTGCGGCACCGCCATCATCGCCGGCGTGGGCCTCGGCTTCGCCAACCGCGTGCCGCGGGGCCCGGTCGGGATCGTGGGCGCCTCGGGCACCGGCATCCAGGAGGTCTCGTCGCTGCTCGCCGGCATGGACGTCGGCGTCTCCCACGCGATCGGCACCGGAAGCCGCGACCTCTCGGCCGAGGTCGGCGGCGTCATGACCGAGATGGGGCTCCGGCTCCTGGCCGACGATCCGGCCACCACGGTGCTGGTGCTCGTGGCCAAGCACCCGGCCGCGGACGTGGCGGCGACCATGCACACCGTGCTCCGGTCGCTGGGCAAGCCGGCCGTGGTGCGCTACCTGGGCAAGCCGCCGCGCGAGAGCGAAGGGAGCGTCCACTACGCGGCGGACCTCGACGAGACCGCGCAGCGGGCGGCGGCGCTCGCGGGAGCGCGCGTCGAGGTGGAGCGGCAGCCCGAGGCGACCTCGCCCTCCGGTCCCACGCGGCGCTTCATCGGCCTCTTCGGCGGCGGCTCGCTCGCGGCCGAGGCCGAGGTGATCTTCCGCCACCACGGCCTCGGCGCGACGGTCCCCGATCACCCGCTGGCCGCCACCGTGCCGCTCGAGGGGAGCGGCCACCTCATCGTGGACACGGGCGAGGACTTCTACACGGTCGGCAAGCCGCACCCCATGGTCGATCAGACCGTGCGGTGTGCGCTCCTGGAGGCCGCGGCCGCCGATCCGGCCGTGAGCCTGATCCTCATCGACCTGGTGCTGGGTGACGGCGCCCACCTCGACCCGGCGCCGGAGATCGTGGCGGCGCTCGCCGCCGGGCGGACGCGGCGCGGGAACGACAAGTTCGCGTGCGTCGCCTCCGTGTGCGGCACGCCCCGCGACCCTCAGGACGCGCGCCGCCAGCGGGCGGTGCTCGTCGAGGGCGGGGTCATGGTGATGCGGTCCGCCGCCCAGGCGGCCCGCACCTGCGCTCTCGGCCTCAACGCGGCGAGCCACACGTGAGCTCGGACATGAGCCTCGAACCAGGGAAGCAGCTCTTGGGCGGTCCCCTCGCCGTCGTCCACCTCGGCCTCGACAACCTGATCGACGGCGCGCGCGCCGCGGGGGCGCCGGTCCACGTGGTGGACTTCGTGCCGCCCGCGCGCGGCGACCGCGCGCTCGCCGCCTGCCTCCGATCGCTGCTCATGCCGCCGCTGGCCGCGGCGATCGACGCGGCCAACCAGGCGGCGCTCGAGCGCATCCTCGCCAGCCAGCCGCACCTCGTTGGCGTCGGCGTGGCGCGCGACGTGGTGCCGGGCATGGCCGCGGACCTGTTCCTCCACGCCGGCCCGCCGATCACGTGGGACCGCATGGCCGGGCCGCTCCGCGGCGCGGTCGTGGGCGGCCTGTTGCTCGAGGGGCGCGCCGGGACGCCCGCGGAGGCCGAAGGCCTGGCCGCCAGCGGCGCGGTGCGCTTCGAGCCGTGTCACCACCACGCCGCCGTCGGCCCCATGGCCGGGCTCATCACGCCCTCGATGCCGGTGTGGATCCTCGAGGACCGTGGCCCCGACGGGGTCGGTCGCCGCACCTTCTGCACCCTCAACGAGGGCCTCGGCAACGTGCTGCGCTACGGCGCCTACGGCGACGAGGTGCTGACGCGGCTGCGCTTCATCGCCGATACCCTCGCCCCGCTGCTCGCCCGCACGCTCGAGCGGCGTGGGCCCATCGACCTCAAGAGCCTGGTGGGGCAGGCGCTCCAGATGGGCGACGAGGGGCACAACCGCAACCGCGCCGCGACCTCGCTGCTCTTCCGCGAGCTGGCGCCGGCGCTGGTCTCGGCCGGCCCCGGGGTGGACGTCGTCCGCGCCCTCGACTTCATCCACCGCAACGACCACTTCTTCCTCAACCTGTCGATGCCCATGGCCAAGTGCATGCTGCTCGCGGCCGAGGGGCAGCCGCGCTCGTCGCTGGTGACGGTCATGGCGCGCAACGGCACCGACTTCGGCATCCAGCTCGCGTCCACGCCCGGGCGCTGGTTCGTGGGGCCCGCCCAGCCCGTGAAGGGGCTCTACTTCCCCGGCTTCACGGAGCGGGACGCCGGCCTCGACCTCGGCGACTCGGCCATCACCGAGACCGCGGGCCTGGGCGCCTGCGCCATGGCGGCGGCTCCGGCCATCGTGCAGTTCGTCGGCGGGTCGGCCGAGGACGCGCTCGCGACCACGCGCGAGATGGGGCGCATCACCGTCGGGCGCAACCCGGCGTTCGCGGTGCCGGCGCTCGGCTTCGCCGGCACTCCCACCGGCATCGACGTCCGCCGCGTGCTCGAGCTCAACCTCCTGCCGGTCATCAACACGGGCATCGCCCACCGCGAGCCGGGCGTCGGGCAGGTCGGCGCCGGCCTCACGCACCCTCCGTGGGAGTGCTTCGCCGCGGCCCTGCGCGCGCTCGGAGAATCGTGCAATGACATGGCGCGGTCCAATCCTGGACCGCGCCTCTGAAGGAGTGACCCATGCTGCCTATCGACCTCACCATCCCCTTGGGCATCGGCACCCCGGCCTGGCCCACCTACGAGCCGCTGGAGATGAAGTACTTCAAGCGGCTCGCGCCCAACGGCGCGAACGGCCAGATCCTCACGCACTCGAACCACGTCGGCACGCACCTCGACGGCGAGATCCACTTCTACACGCCGGGCAAGGACATCGCGTCCCTCGACCTCGGCTTCCTCATGCACGAGGGCGTGATCGTGGATCTGTCGGACGCGGCCGGCGACTACGACGTCTACACCTCGAAGCAGGTGGAGGAGCGCGTCGAGGTCCGCCCTGGCGACATCCTCATCATCCACACGGGCTTCCACCACTACGGGTGGGACCAGCCCACCGCCGACGAGATCCGCTACATGGTCAAGCACCCGGGGCCGGACCGCGAGTTCGCCGTGTGGGCCAAGAAGAAGAAGCTCCGCTGGATCGGCGTCGACTGCGGCAGCGCCGACCACCCGATGAACACGATCATCCGCAACTGGATGCCACGGCAGGCGAAGGAGGCCGACAAGCACTTCCGGCAGAAGTTCGGCATGCCGCTGGAGCAGTACTACGACGACTCCAAGTACCAGCTCATGCACATCGAGATGTTCGACCACGGCATCATCCACGCCGAGTGCCTGGGGGGGGACCTCGACCTGCTCCTCAACCGTCGCTGCGTCATCGGTGCGTTCCCGTGGCGGCTGGTCGACGGCGAGTCGTGCATCTGTCGCATCGTGGCGTTCGTGGACGACGAGGAGCACGCGGCCCTCATGGAGAAGAAGCAGCTGGCGGTGAAGACGAAGTTCGGCGACGTCGCCGGCACCCCCAACGCCTGGCTCCACGAGGAGGCGAGAGGC
>JACRCY010000557.1 GCA_016218785.1 Deltaproteobacteria bacterium | reverse complement strand
CGGCGCCTGGAGGGCGCTGGAGGGCGGCTGGCTCGTCGAGGACGCGGTGGGCAAGAAGCGCCCGGAGGAGGCCTGGGGCCTCACCGGCACCCGCGCGGTGGGCCCGCCGGGGGCCAGCCTCCTGGTGGGCTTCGACGCGCGGGCCGGCACCGCCGACGACGTCGCGCGCATCCAGGTGTCGTGGCTCGACGCGCCCGACGCCGGGGCCCTCGAGGTGGCGGTGGACGGCGAGGTGGTGGCCACTCCGCCGCCGCCGCCGCCGGGCTCGCCGCCGCGCGCCCGCGTGCTGGAGCTCGCCGCGCCCGGCAACCAGCACGAAGTCACCCTCACCTCGGTGGGCGACGCGCCGGTGGCCGTCTTCGGCGTCTCCCACGAGGTGCTGCGCCCGGGCATCGTCTACGACGCGCTCGGCCTGCCCGGCGCCACCTCGATGACGCTCGCCGGCTACGCGCAGCAGCCGCTGGTGGATCAGCTCCGCGCCCGCGAGGTGGACCTGTTCGTCCTCTTCTACGGCACCAACGAGGCGTCGCTGCCGGGCGAGGCGGTGGCGGCGGGCCTGCGGCCGGCGTACGGGAAGATCCTCACCACGTTGCGCCTGGCCTCGCCCTTCGCGTCGTGCCTGGTGCTGGGGCCTACCGACCGCATGTCGCGCAAGAAGCGGGGCGCGCCGTGGCGGCCGGCCGAGTCCGGCGACGTGGTAGCCACCGAGCTCGAGGTCCTCGCCCAGGAGTACGGCTGCGCCTACTGGTCCACCCGCTCGGCCATGGGCGGCGCCGGGGCCATCGACCGCTGGTGGCGCGCCTCGCCGCCGCTGGCGCACCGGGACCACGTCCACCTGACGCGCATGGGCTACCAGCAGCTCGCCGAGCGCTACGTCGCCGACCTGCTCGACGCCTACGACGCCTGGAGGGCTGCGCGATGATGTTCCACAGCGCCCAGTACCTCGCGCTGGTGGTCGTCGCGGTGGCGCTCTACTGGTTCGTCTCGCGGCCGTTGCCCGCCGGCCTGCGCGTCGGCCTGCGCACGCTGCGGGAGCGCCGCACCAACCGGCTCGCGGTGCTGGCGGCGGCGAGCCTCGCCTTCTACGCCGCGTGGAGCGCCGCGCCGCTGCTCATCTTCTCCGGGTACGCGCTCGTCAACTTCACCTTCGGCCGCGCGCTCGACGGCACCCGGCGCCCGTGGCTGCGCAAGCTGTGGCTGGCGCTCGCGGTGGGGCTGCACCTCGGCGGCCTCTTCGCCTACAAGTACCTCGACTTCGCGCTGCGCAGCTGGACGTCGCTGGCCGAGCTGCTGGGCCTGCCGGCGGGCCCGGCGCCGCTGGGGCTGCTCTTGCCGGTGGGCCTGTCCTTCGTCGCCTTCCAGGCCATCTCGTACATCGTGGACGTCTACCGCGGCGACGCCGACGGCACCTACAGCTACGGCCACCACTGGGTGTTCCTGCTCTTCTTCCCGCAGGTCATCGCCGGGCCCATCGTCCGCGCGAGGGACCTGCTCGACCACCTCGACGACGAGCCGTCGCTGACGACGGAAGACGGCGTGCAGGGCGTGTTCCGCATCGCGCAGGGCGTGGCCAAGAAGCTGCTCCTGGCCGACGTGCTGGCGACGGCGCTGGTGGACCCGGTGTTCGCCTCGCCCACGGCGTACACCTCGGCGGAGTGCCTCGTCGCCGCGGTGGCGTACACCTTCGAGATCTACTTCGACTTCTCGGCGTACTCCGACATCGCCATCGGCACCGCGGCGCTGTTCGGCTTCAGGCTGCCGGAGAACTTCGACAAGCCGTACCACGCGCGGAACCTCTTCGAGTTCTGGAACCGCTGGCACGTCAGCCTGTCCACCTGGCTGCGCGACTACCTCTACCGGCCGCTGGGCGGCAGCCGCGGCGGCAAGCTGCTCACGCTGCGCAACCTGATGCTGGTGATGGTGCTGGGCGGCCTGTGGCACGGGGCCGACTGGCGCTTCGCGGTGTGGGGCGGGCTGCACGGCGTCTTCCTCGTCGCCCTGCGGGTGAAGTGGTGGGTGATGGGCAAGCCGACGTACGAGCGCTGGCTGTCCGCCGCGGTGGGCGTCGTCATCACCTTCAGCGTGGTGGTGTTGACGCGCATCTTCTTCCGCGCGGCGTCCGTTGACGCGGCGCTGGAGTACTTCCGCCACCTGGGCGCGCTGACGGGCGGGGTGGCCCGCGTCACGCCGCTGGCCTGGGCGGCGCTGTGGGCGGCGGTCTTCTTCTACACGCTGCCGCGGCCGGTGTTCGACTGGGCGGGCGTCACCTTCGCGCGGCTGCCGGCGCCGGTGCGGGCGGCGCTGCTGATCGCGCTGGGCCTGCTCATCAAGCGCATCGCCAGCTTCGAGACCCAGCCGTACATCTACTTCCAGTTCTGACGCGGCGGGCGCGGCTCAGCCGAAGTGGAAGGCGGACAGGGCCAGGCCCAGCAGCGTGCCGTGCCAGGCGGTGACGCCCTTGTCGGCCCCGGCGGCCCCGGCGACGACCATCAACGGCAACAGGTGCTCCTCGCGCGGGTGGCAGGCGCGGGCGGCGGGCGCGCTGGCCCACCGCACCAGGCGCTCGTCGCGCTGCTTCGCCTCGAGGCCGGCCGTCTCGCGCAGCCAGCCGTCGAAGGCGGTGGAGGCGGGCACGCCCTGCCGGCCGAAGGCGCCGAGGTTGTGGTAGCTCATGCCGCTGCCGATGATGTAGACGCCCTCGTCACGCAGCGGGGCGAGCGCGCGGCCGAGGGCGAGGTGCTCCGCCGGGTCGAGGCCCTCCTTGAGGGAGAGCTGCACCGTGGGCACGTCGGCCTCGGGCCAGGCCAGCTTCAGCGGGACGAAGGTGCCGTGGTCGAAGCCGCGCGCGGCGTCGGCGCGGGACTTGATGCCCGCGGCGCCGAGGAGCTGCTGCACGCGGGCGGCGACGGCGGGGCTGCCCGGGGCCGGCCAGGTGATGGTGTACGCCTCCGGCGGGAAGCCGTAGTAGTCGTAGAGCATCGGCGGCCGCGCGTGGGTCATCACCGTGGGGGCCGGCTCCTCCCAGTGTGCTGAGACGCAGAGGACGGCCTTGGGCGGCGCGGCCGGGGCGGTGCGGACGGCGCGCAGGTAGTCGGCGAGGGCGGCGAGCTCCTCCTTGTCGCCGAAGGGCAGCGCGACGAAGGGCCACGGGCCACCGCCGTGGGGCAGGTACACGACCGGCTGGCGGGCTGGCATCATGGCGGCCTTCCGAGTCGAGGGGTGGGCGTCGCTCCGGGGCGGCGCAGCGAGGGCGCCGGTGCCGGCGCCGGCGATGGTGGCGGCGCCCGCGAGGCCGACGAGGGCCTTCCTGCGGGTGAGCTCGTCCTGCTCGTCGCTCACGGGCCGTCAGCTCCGCGGGGTGATGGGGGCGGCCTTCCACCGGCCCCAGGCGACGAAGGCGGCGACGCCGCCGAGGACGACGTTCACCGGGAGCGCCTCGAGCTCGCCGCGCCAGAGGTGGACGCCCGCGGCCAGCACCATCACCAGCGCGAGCGCGGCGCCGGCGAGGGCGGTGAGGCCGGGCTTGATGCGCGTGAGGGCCGGCGCCAGAAGGCCGATCGCGCCGAGGAGCTCCGAGACGCCGATGAAGCGCACCAGCGCCTCGGGCATCGCCCCCACCCACGCCATGTTCTTCGCCAGCTCGGCGATGGGCGCGGTGCTCTTCATCACGCCCGCCATACCGAAGGCGGCGAAGAGCAGGGCCTGGGCAATCCACAGGCCGATGCGCAGGCCCTTCTTTGACGAGGCGGTCGGGCTGCTGTCCTGCATGGTCGCAGTGCTCATGGAGGCTCCGGGGGTGGGTGCTACTGCGCTCCCAATATGCGGCCGGGGCCCGTCGCTCGCCCGAGAAACGGCACCCGGCCGGCTGGCGGTCCGGCCGCGTTCGCCCTACGAAGCGCGCATGATCGTGGACGCGTGGATGCAGCACCCGAACGCGGCGTTCTTCCGGCAGCCGATGTTCGCGTCGCTGATGCGGTGGCGGGGCGTGGAGGCGTCGTCACTGCCGGAGGCGTACCCGCCGGACTTCACGCTGGGGGCGCTGGACGCGGCGGGCGTGGACAGGGGCGTGGTGTGCGCGTGGTGGGGCCCCGGCGGCCCGCTGCTCTCCAACGACGAGGTGGCGGCGCTGGTGAAGGCCTGGCCCGGCCGGCTCACGGGCATCGCGTCGGTGGATCTGCTGCGGCCGATGGAGGCGGTGCGCGAGCTGCGCCGCTGCGTGCGGACGCTGGGGCTGCGGGGGCTGCGGATTCTCCCCTGGCTGTGGAACCTGCCGCCCAACGACCGCCGGTACTACCCGCTGTACGCCGAGTGCGTGGAGCTGGGCATTCCCTTCTGCCTGCAGGTGGGCCACACGGGGCCCCTGTGTCCGTCGGAGCCGGGCCGGCCCATTCCCTACCTCGACGAGGTGGCGCTCGACTTCCCGGAGCTGACCATCGTCGGCGGGCACATCGGCTGGCCGTGGACCGCGGAGATGATCTCCCTCGCCACCAAGTACCCCAACGTCTTCATCGACACGTCGGCCTACAAGCCGAGCCGCTACCCGCGGGAGCTGGTGGACTACCTCAAGGGGCACGGGAAGAAGAAGGTGTTGTTCGGCTCGAACTTCCCGATGCTCTCGCCGGCGGAGTGCCTCGCGGAGCTGGACGCGCTCGGGCTGTCCGGCGAGGCGCGGTGGCTGTTCCTCGGCGGCAACGCGCAGCGGGTGTTCCGGCTGTAGCGGTTCGGCGCGGGCCACAAGTCAG
Source organism: Deltaproteobacteria bacterium (assembly GCA_016218785.1). Lineage (GTDB taxonomy): Bacteria > Myxococcota_A > Polyangia > JACRCY01 > JACRCY01 > JACRCY01. The sequence continues at coordinate 23,017 of JACRCY010000557.1, read as the reverse complement.
GATTGCCCGACAGGCAGCGTCAGGCGCCCGGTACGGCCGCGCGAAGAGCAGGCGTGTCCGGTCCACTGGCCGTCATGGTGAAGGCACCGCTCTGCAAAAGCGGGCAGCTCGGTTCGATTCCGAGGTGGACCTCTTCTGAGGAGTGTTCCGGCCAGCGCTACGGGTTCCACCCGGGCAGCGCCGCTGCCTGGCGAATCCAGCTCGCCACGAGCTCCTCGTCGAGCGGCTCGTCCTCGTGGATGTCGAGGTAGCGCACCTCCGCGTGGGTCGACTCGCCGGGAGGGAGAGGGCGCAGCGACGTGCCGCGGAAGAAGGCCACTTTGACGTACTTCGTGAAGCAGTGGAGGTTGAGGAACCAGCCCCGGCCCTCGACGCCGTAGAAGGGCGAGTTCCACTTGACCGCCTTGCGCACGCCGGGGACGGTGCGCGCGATGAGCGCGTCGAGGCGGCGCCCGACGTCGCGCTTCCAGCCCGGCATCGCCGCGAGGTAGGCCTGCACGGGGGCGTCACCGTCGGCCTTCGCGATCTGGGGGTTGCCGCCGGCGAGGAGGGCCGGCCCGGTCCCGGCCGAGGTGGGCTTCCTCTTCGCGGCGCGGGACGGCCGCCTCGACGTGCTGGGCGTGGCTCTCCTGAGCATACGTCAGGACCTCGCCTTCTTTCGGGCTTTCGACGTGCGAGCGCCGTTGAGGGCGACCGCCTGGCGTACGAGCGCCTTGAAGGCGGCTTCGTCGACCTGCTCCCCTTCGTGGAGGTCGATCGCGCGGCGCGTGTTTCCGTCGAGGCTCGCGTTGAAGAGCCGGGCCGGGTCCTCCAGAAACGCGCCCCTGGCGAAGGTGAGCTTCACGACGCTCTTGTAGGACTCGCCGGTGCAGATGATCCCGTCGTGGGACCAGACCGGGGTGCCCGGGTTGGTCGGCTTGACCCACTTCCACTCCTCGACGACGTCCGGGTGTGCTTCCTTGATGAGCTTGCGCATTCTGGCGAGGGTCTCCCCGCGCCAGTCGCCGAGCCCGGCGATCCGCTTCGTGATCAGCGCTGATGCCGACTGGCCCTGGCTCGCGACCTGCTTATGCATGCGCGCATTGTAGTGGGACCTGATCACCAGGACGAGGTTGGGTGCGGGGGGGGGCGCGTCGACCACTCTGGTTGCGGGTGTCAGTCGTCTCGTGCCCGGCCCCACGCGCCCGAGCGCTCCAGCGCGGCGAGCAGGCCGACCAGCTCCTCGAGAATGCCCCCCACGCCCGGCTGCGGGAAGTTCCGGCTGACGACCTCCTTGGAGAGCAGCATCGCCAGGTAGCGAAGCCGCGGCCGGGGCTCGGTCGCGAAGGCGCGGTAGTCGGGGTGGCCGGTGTTGATCTGCCAGCGCTCGTCGACGAGCCGCGAACGCCAGGGCTGCAGCGGCTCGTTGAGCTCCTCCGGCTGGGGGATTCCCGCGTCGGCGCGACGGTGAAGCTCGCTCAGGACGCGCACCGGCACCACGCACATCCGCTCGCGCTCGCCTTGTCGCGCGACGACCTCGACGGTCTCACCCGACGACGCGCGCAGGCCCTCGAGGGCCGCCAGCTCGTTCGACGCCGCGAGCGAGAGCGCCCCGGAGGCGCGCCACTCGAAGTGAACGCCCTCTTCGATGGCCCGGCCGTGCTCGTCCCGGGCGACGGCCTTGAGCTCCCGGCGCTCTCCGACGGCGAGCTCGAGCTTCGCCGGGCGAGCGGCGACCGAGTGCAGCGGGCCGGGCGGGAACAGCTCGGGCTGCGCGCCCGGGCGCTCGGCCTCGGGCGCGGGGGAGGGCGCCTCGTCGGGCGCCGGCGGAGGGACCGCCGTGCCTCCGGGCGGCGCTTCGTCGACGAGGCCGCTCTTGCGCGCGACCGGGAACCACTCCAGGTGCGGCACGAACGAGGTGGCGCGCGTGAAGAGCCGCGCCAGCTGCCGGTGCAGATCCTCGGACAACGACGCGGCCTCGGCGCGGCTCCGCTCCTCGAGGCGGGCGGCCACCAGCGGCTCGGCGGCGACGAGCGCGTCCACGAGGGCGGCCGCGGCGGCGTTGGGCACGATGCCCCGGCGCGAGCCGGGCGGGACCTCCAGGTGGGGGAAGTCGATGACGCCGACGAGCCGCTCGTCGGTCCACGGAGCGTGGGCGAGCTCGGGGAGGCTCGCGAGGTCGTCGAGCACCACCGCGCCGGCGCAGGCGAGGCGCACGCGGCCGGCGTCGGGCCCCGCGTCCCCGGCGAAGTGGAGCGTGAGCTCGATGGGGTACTTGAAGTCCGGGAGGCGAATGGGCTCCAGGCCGGGCAGCCGTTCGCCCGCGAGGTGGCTGGGCTTGATGACGACGAGCTTGTCGGCCGAGCCGCGGGCGATGCGGTCAACGAGGCGCAGCTCGGTGCCGTGGCGGACGAGCTGGCCGCGGAGCTCGACGGACAGGTAGGTCGCCAGGCGGCCGCCGACCGTCGGCGCGATCGCCGCGCGGTGCAGGCGGCGGACCTGCACCTCGGTCCAGGTCGGCCCGCGGTCGATGACGTCGGGCATCCGCGAGACGGTGTAGCGCGGGGAGTCCTCGAAGAGGGTCAGCGCCCAGACCTCGGAGCCCGCGACGCAGGAGCTGATGCGCAGCTCGTGGCCGACCGCCCAGAAGCCGAGCAGCCCGATGCCGTACTGGCCGAGCATCGCCTGCCGCATGCGCTCGTCGAAGGACAGCTGACGCTTGCGGGAGTGCCCGATGTTGGTGGCGATCGCGGTGAGCGCGTCTTTTCGAGGCTGGTCCGGGAGCACGCCCAGCCCGTCGTCGAGGATGGAGAGGAGCGCCTCGCCGCCTTCGCGGTACCGCTCGATGGTGACGTGCGTGGCCTGCTCGTCGAGGGCGTTCTGGACGAGCTCCGCCACCGCCTTGCGCGGATCCGATTGGCTGCGCGCGAGGTGGCGGATCAGGTCGAAGGGATCATTGACGCCGATGGTCCCCACGGCCGAGCCGTCGGGCAGTTGGCGGAGTCGTCGCGGCACGCTACGGGTTCTCCTGGGGTTCGCCGCCCTCCGCCTCGTCCCACGAGTGCCCGCGCTCGACGGCCTCGAGGTTGAACCGCGCGCCCTGGTTGTCGGTGGGGTTCAGCCAGAGGATTCGCGTGAACACCGCGGAGGCCTCCTGCTTCTGGCCGAGTCGCCACAGGCAGAGCCCGACGCCATGCAGGCAGCGCAGGTACGGCCGGTTGTCGGTGAGGCCCCAGGGCAGCACGCCGGTGAAGCCGGCCCCGAGCGCCTGGTCTCCGATCGCGGCGCCGGCGCGGTAGTGGCGGAGCGCCTGGTCCGGGGAGTGGGCGTACTCCGCGTTGCCCAGGTGCGCGTGCGCGTCGAGGCAGCGCAGGTCCTGCGCCAGGAGGCCGTTCAGGAGCTCGTTGGCCTCGCGGTGATGGCCGGCCGCCTTCAGGTCATTCGCCTCGAGGATCGGATCGGAGTCCCAGTCGTCGGGGTCGGCGCCGGGGATGACCTGCTCCAGCTCGAACGCCGGGCGCGGGCCCCGGGCGATGATCGCCGTGGCCCAGGCCGTCAGCGCTTCGCCCTCTTCGCCCCAGTACTCCTCCGCGGGGTCCCAGTCGCCCATGGGTCGCACCTCGAGCGGGGCGAGGGCGAGGGCGGCGACGTCGAGGCGGCTGCTCTGCACGGCGCCGGAGAGGTACGGGTGACCCGCGTGGGTCCACTGCTTCGCGGCGCGGACGGTGACGAGCTCTCCGGGGACCTCGTCGCGCACCGGCGTGCGGAAGGTGAGCTCGCGCTGCGTTCCGGCGAGGCGGCAGCGGAGCGCGTTCGACTTGACCGCGAGCACCACGAGCTCGATGGGCCGGGAGAGGTCGAGGTCCGTCGCCTTGTGTCTCCGGCGCGGCGGCGGCCCCGGCGCGGTGGGCGACAGGCCCAGCCAGGCGCGGTAGGTGGCCGAGATCTGCGCAGCCGGACTGCCCTCGGGAAACACGACGTCGGCGAGGCTGACCTGGTGCTGGTCGTCGCCGCGCTGGCAGACCGCGACGAGCCCGCGCCGCTGGTTGCCGTCCCACAGGACGCCGCTCACCTGCACCGGCTCCCCGACGACGAACCCGTCGACGGGCCGCTTCGCGACGGCGGCGAGCTCGCGCGCGAGGTCGGCCAGCACGTCGCCGGTCGAGGGCGGGCGGGGCGCAGGGGGCGCCGGGTGGGGCGCCCGGTGGCCGGCTCGTGATGGCGGCGCCAGGCCGAACGCCTCGAGCGTCAGGTCGACGGGGAACTGCAGCTTGACGATGTTGTCGGCGAGCCGGCGGGTGATGGCGGCGAAGGAGGCCCGGTCGTCCTCGAGCAACTCCGAGGCCAGGTACGCCTGCTCGTTGAGCACGCCGAGCACGGAGCGGCTCTCGGTCCTGGCCCACGTCACCTGCGCCATCGCGAGGCGCTCCTGTTCGATGAGGTGGCGTGGGACGTCCAGCGCCTGGAGGAGCGCGGCCAGCGCCTCGGGCAAGAGCAGCGGGAGCCGGGCGCCCTCCTGAGGCAGCACGACGGGCAGGAAGGTGCGCTCGCTGACGCAGACCACCGCCGGGCGCCGGCCGGGCAGGAGGTTCGCGTACCAGCTCCCCAGGCGCGTCGTGGCGGCGGGCGGCGGTCGGGGTTCGACCCGGAGCGCCTCGAGCAGCCGGGCGGTGCAGTGGAGAGAGAACATCGAGGGCGAAGAAGACGGTGGGTGAGCCGTGGACGTTGCGGGGCCAGAGTACCGGTTTCAGAAAAAAGCGGCGGTTGCGTCGAGTGGAGCCCGCACCGTCGCGGGAGTCGCGGCGAGATGCAAGGGGACCGTGGGGGTCGAGCCGGGGCGCAGGAGGTGGGTGGGGCGCAACTTGCTACCCCTGCATCAGAGCCAGCCAGGAGCACGCTCGACCTGTCGTCCCACGCAGAGCAGGCGATCCGCAGGGAGCATTGCGACGAGGCGAAGCGGCTGACCCAAATCCTCGCAGAGCATCCCGTTGGCGGCACGCCTGACTGCCCGCCAAGACGGATCCGGCGGACTCCTCATTCTCGAAGAGCAGGATCGCTCGTGCTGCGACCAGGCAGAAATCCAAGTTTGGCCTCGCCTGGCTGGCCTGTTAACTCGCAGGTCGGGTCCAGCCATCTGAACTCCAAAGACAAAGCCCTCGTGGGTTTGGCTTGCCGAGCGTCACACGGCCGGAGGCCGACATCTGGTCGAACTCCCAGGGTCTCGTGCTGCTGGCCGACAGCCGCGTCGAAGAACGCCCAGCACGTGAAGTAGGAGGTGGTCAGTGGGCTCATCGGCGGCCCGCCAGGCATGTACTCGTCCTGCGCGGCCTCGATGCGATCGGCCAGCTTCGAGGTCGCGGGCAGGGCTGTCAGTTGCTCCGCCAGAACCGAGACCTGGTTCTGCACGTAGACGTAGAGCGCGTGTGCTGGGTGGAAGTCGGAGAGGTCGTCGCGGCTCGCGACGGACTTCTGAAGCTCGGCGGCCTTCGTCGCGCCTTCGCGGAACGCGCGCAGGTCGACGACGCGGGCGCCCTTCACCTTGCGGACCTCCCGCACGAGGCGCGTGGCGATCGGGCCGGGCTTTGCGAGTGTCATCACGGGCACCTTCTACCTCGAACGGTGCATCAGCCTTCCCATGTTCGGCGCCAAACGGACGCCGGCCATCGCGCGGGGCGCTCGGCTCATCAAGACGCCCCGCAGCACGTCTTGAACTCCCTCCCCGAGCCGCAGGGGCAGCGCTCATTGCGGCCGACCTTCATTCTCGGCCTCGGCGGCCCAGCGACAATCCTCCCAGCGAAGCCGTGCATGATGGAGCTGCGTTGGGCGAACCGTTCCTGGTGATGAGGATGCCGCTCCTGGTAGGCGGCCCACAGCTCAGGCACCTATCTGTTCCTCCTGCGCGCCTTCTTGGCCGCCTTCCGCTGCTTCTTCATGGTGCTCGCGTCTGCGCGCGTGGCCGGTCGCGCCGGGACTCCGAAGGGCAGGGGAAACGAGTCAGGCAGCGGCTTGGATGAGACCTGCTGCATCCACGCTTCAATGCCCTTCTGGTTGCTCATGTCGAAGCCCGCCGCGGCGCCGGCCATGAAGAACGACTTGGCCATGCCGAAGTTGCCCTTGTCCGACAAGGCGGTCGCCAGCTTCTTCACCGCGTCGCCGCCCAGCTCGCGGAGGCATGCATCTGCCTGCTTGAGGCCGAACTCGCGCTTGAGGAAGGCGTAGAAGGCGCGCAGTTCGTCGATGATGCCGCTCGCCGCGGCGGCCTCTATGCTCACCTTGCGCGGCACGATGCTGAAGACGATTTCTCGGAGCTCATGCGCATCGAGGGTCGCGATGGTCGCAGTGAAGTAGTCGGCCGCGTAGTCCATGAACAACGGAGCGAAGCCGACCTCCGCGAGTGACTGCGCCTCTGGCGAGTCCTCGAAGCGGTGTAGCAACTCCTCCTCCAGATCGGCGCGGGCCTCGGAGTCGACCTCCCCCTGCATTCCAAGCTCAAAGAGGTCGGCCATGAGGTCGAAGGGTGGGTGCTCGATGACCTGCTCGTGCGGGGCCCGCAGCGAGACCTCGATGTCTCCTGCGTGCGTGCTCACCTTCACGCTGGACGAGACGGGGGGACCCTCGCCCTTCCACGCGGCGTCGAGCGCCTTCTCCTGGGTGAGCAGCTGCGGCAGCGACAGGCAGACGGCCTCCGAGATGGCGACCTCTTTCGCAGTCGGGGGACGCGCGACGAGGTCCGGGTCGACGGCGACTGGCCACGGGTACGCCTCCGGCCCAGCGACCTCCCAACGGTGTGTCGAGACCTCCTTGCGCAGCGCCGGTGAGAGGTCTGCGCCGCGCTCGAAGTTGAGTGCGAAGTGGTGCGGGAGCTTCATGTCTTCGTCGCGTTCGAGCGTGCTCGCTGCCTCGTGGTAGAGCGCGTAGTCGTCGAGGTTCGCAAAGAGAATGAAGCCGAGGCTCTCGCCCATCTGCCCGATGACGACGAGCGCGGCTTCGCGCAGGCCGAACTGCTCGATGTTGAGGGAGAAGACGCTCCGGTTTGCGGGAATGTGGGCCCACGGCCGCGCGCGATACAGCGTCGCCGCCGAGCGGAAGAAAGACGCCATCAGCTTCGGAGTGAGGTCGGGCCCGAGGTACGTCTGCTCCTCCTCAGGGTGGTCGCCCATGTGCTCGCGCATGACCGCCATGACCGCGTCCACTTCGGGCGTCGGGGCGATGACAATCTCGAGGTTCGGGTGCCCTGCGCGAAGGGCTTCCGCGAGCTCCTTCGTCGCGACGCGGACGCTCGAAGGCGCATCGGCCTTCCCGACCATCGGCTTCGCCATCGTCTCCGCGAGGCTGTCGGAGGCCCGCGACAACAGTGCCCCGGGCTTCTCCGTCGTGACGCCGAGGACCAGTTGGTTGTCGTCGAGCCAGAGCAGCGCTTCGGGCCGGTACGGCTCGCCTTCACCCGTGACGTAGCCCGGCATCACCGCGACTCCGCCCACCCACTCGATTCCGGTCTCCTTCTTCATCGTCGCCATGCGCTCTCCTTTGCTCGCTACTTCTTCTTCCGGGCCTGCCACTTGCGGTACGTCGCCAACGCTTCCTGCGCCGAGCGGCCCCAGAGCGCCCGCGTTGAGCGTGGAACCTCGAGCCCGCACTCGCGAGCTGCTTCAGCGACGCTGCCGCCGACCCAGGAAACTGCATCCTCCCAGCGCTCGCGCTCGACCTTGCCGAGGCACTGGTCGTTTGGGCCGAAGAGGTACGCGTCTTCACCGCGCCGCTCGCGAAGTTCCTTCTGGTCGCGCGACTTGTCGCGGCTCATGGCACCACTCCGATGCAGCACTTCTTACCACTGCCGCACGTGCACAGCGCATTGGGACCATCCTCACGCAGCAGGTCGTGGCCGGTCTCGCCAAGGGAGGATGAGGTTGTGGCCGCTCCCTGTTAACCGCTCTCCTGCTCGTGGTTGTCGAGCGTGCCCAGCTTCCTGGGGTCCATCCCGAGTTCACGCGCCATCTGGACGTGCGCGTGCGAGAGCTGATGACGCTTGCGAGCGGCGATCCACGCGAGCGCGGTGTGGTCCGGGTTCATCTGCGAGTTCCTTTCGGTCGGTCGCATTCACCCGAACGTGGACGAACGAACTCATCGCCCGCGTGACAGCCGGTGTGACGCGCGCGTTGCCGACCTCGAGCAGGACGAAGGGACGCATGACCTTGCCGAGTTGGCCCAGGTGTCGCGCCGGGTAGGTCAGCTGGACGTTGGCGTATCGCCAGGACTTGTCGTCGGAGTCGAGGCTCGCCTTCATTCCGCCGATGTCGACGATCGTGACGAGCTTCTCGAAGTGCGCGCGGCGCTCGGCGGTCGCCTTGGTCCCTTCGCTCTTCCAGTTGGTGACCCGCGGAAGCGCGGCGGTGCCAGGATCCAGCTTCAGGTCGAGGTCTTCGGAGAACCGCTCGATCAGCCCGAAGCCCTTCGAGAGGGACGTTCCGCCCTTGAACCAGACCTCGAGCCCGAGCTCGTGGAGCGACCAGAGAACGTGCGTGACCCAGTAGTCTTTCTCGACGAGGCCTACTGCCAACCCTCGGCGCTCGGCGACGATCCGGAGCAGGTCGTCGAACTCCGGATCGTCGTGCACGAAGCTCAAACGTGGCCCGCTTCCATCGCCGCCTCGAGGTGAGCCCTCGTGGCCTTCGTGGCGTAGCGCTCTGCCGTCTCCCGGAGGCGATGGGCATCGAAGCGTCCCGCGGCAAGCGCCCGCTTGAGGGCGGCGGTGAGCACGTCGCGCGAAACACCGGCCTGCGCAGAGTGCTCGAAGAGGTCGACAACGTACCACTCCGGGGTCGGCGCCGATGGAAAGGCCACCCGGCGGAGCTGAAACCCGCGGCCTCCGAGCGAGAAGCTGCCCGAGCGCTTGGTGTTGTAGACGAGCGGCGTCGCGAACACAGCCGTGGCACCAAGGCCGAGGGTGTTCCATCTGGCGGGCCCCGTGATGACGAACGGCGCGTCATCGAGAAAGGCGCGGAGCAGGTCCTCGTCGCCCGGAGGGACCGCTCCGAAGCGGCCGCGCTTTGGATGCGCGAAGAGACCGCGGGCCAGCGGAACCAGCGCTCCTTCCTTCACCAGGCGCTTCGCGAGACGAGGCGGGTTCGCGCTCCATTGAGCGAGGTCCTGCGTGCGGTACACGCGACCGGGTTCGAGGTGGGGATTGGCAGGCTGGGTCATGACCGTCTCTCCGTTTCTGAAGATAAGATACGGTTGCGGGCACGACAACTCGTCCAAGACCATGAAATGACTGGACATCGAGGCAAGGGGCCGACTCATCCCTGGTTCGAAGCGCGCGTGGAAGAACGCTTCGAGGATGGGTCGCGTGACTTCGTCCCACCGCTGGTGGTGCTCGAGCCCGAAGGTCTTGCCGGTCCCCTCGATCACGATCTTCATGAACCGCGAATTCAGCTTCCGGTCCGGCGCGAGCGCCTGGAGGGCCGCGACGAGTTCGAGCGTCTTGGCCTGCAGGCCGAAGACCTTGAAGCTCCGGTGGTAGTACCGGTACACGGGTCGAAGTAGGTCCACTCGTGTAGACGGCGACCGGTTTCCGACTTCGTTTGACGGTCGGTGTCGATCGGCGACGACGCCTGCGGCGAGTGCCCACGGTCCCCCGTTCGGCGGATCGAATCAAGGTGAGAATCACGAGCGAGGTGATGCAGGAGTGCCGTCATGGTCCTCCACCGTCCGCTGGCGTCGGGCTTCACGGGGCTCCCGGTCCGCCCCACCGTGTCCGCGTTCCTGAACCACTGGCTCGCGCACTTCGCGTGGGCGCGACTGCGGTTCACGACGGCCAGGACGTACGCCGGGGTGTGCGTGCACGTGGTCGGGCCGGTGCTCGGCAGGCTCCGGGTGCGGGCGCTGACGAGCGTCGATCTGGAGCGGGCGCAGCTCGTGTGGCAGCGGGCCGGCGTGACGGCGTCGATGCGGCGGAAGGCGATCGAGGTGCTGCGCTCGGCGCTGAACCACGCGGTGGCGCTCGGGCTCGCGCGGGAGAACGTGGCGAAACGGTCCCGGGTGCCGGCGAAGCCCCAGCGGGCGCCGTCGTGGATCGACCTCGGGGCCGTGAAGCGGCTCCTGCGCGACGTGCGGGGGCACCCGCTCGAGGCGGGGTACGTGCTGGGCGTTGGGTTGGGGCTTCGGCGCGGGGAGATCGCCGGGCTGACGTGGGGCGACGTGGACCTGCGGAGGCGGGAGCTGACGGTGCGGTGGAGCCGGGTCGAGTGGCACAGCGGATACCGCCTGGTGGAGCCGAAGACCGCGGCGAGCCTGCGGGTGCTGGCGATGCCGGAGTTCGTGGTGCGGGCGCTGCGCGCACAGCTCGAGCGCGAGCGCCGCAAGGCGAGGAGGGCGGGGGCGACGCTCGGGCCGCGCGACGCGGTGCTGACGACGAGGAATCGCCGGCCGTACTGGTCGTCGTACTAGTATGCGGACCTGAAGCGGCGCCTCGAGCGGCTGAAGATGGCGCCGATGCGGTTCCACGACCTTCGGCACACCGCGGCTTCTCTGATGCTGGCCGAGGGCGTCCCGCCGCGCACCGTGATGGAGATGATGGGCCACCGGAACCTCGCGGTGACGATGCTGATCTACGGGCACACGAACCTGCGGCACCAACGGGAGGCCGCGGATCGCCTGGACCGCGCGCTGCGGCGCCGGAAGATGACGTGATGTCTTTCGCGGAGTTTGAGCGCGAAATGATCGCCGAACGCACGCGCGACAAGATGTCGGCGGCGCGGAAGAAGGGGAAGTGGGTCGGTGGTCGGCCGACGCTCGGCTACGACGTCGACCCCAACGGCCGCCGCCTCGTCGTGAACGAGCGCGAGGCCGCCCAGGTCCGCGAAGCCTTTGAGCTGTCCGTGCAGGAGCGGTCACTGTTCCAGGTTGTGGACATCCTCAACGGTCGCGGCGACCTGATGAAGTCGTGGGTGACGAAGAAAGGGACCACGCGCAAGGGGAACAAGTGGGACAAGAGCAGCCTGCGCCGGATGCTCACGAACGTCATCTACCTCGGGAAGGTCAACTACAAGGGCGACATCTACCAGGGCGAGCACGCGCCCGTCATCGATGCGCGCGCCTTCGAGAAGGTCCAGGAGCTGCTCGCCAACGCGCCGGCCACGCGGGACCGCGCCAGCGTCACCCGGAACAAGCAGGGCTTCCTGCTCCGTGGGCTCGTGAAGTGCGCGGCGTGCGGCTCGGTGATGACCTCGAGCTTCGCCCACGCCCACGGCAAGACGTACCGGTACTACAAGTGCACGTTGACGAACCGCCGTGGCGCCGCCGCCTGCGAGGTGCGCTCGGTGCCCGCAGACGAGTTCGAGCGCTACATCGTCCAGCGCATCCGGGAGATGTCGCGCAACCCGACGCTCGTGCGCACCACGGCCGAGCGCGTCCATGCCGATCGCGAGAGGGCGATCCCCGCACTGACCGTCGAGAACGAGCGGCTCTCCGGGGAGCCCGGGTGCTGCAGGAAAGATACGAAGCGGGTTCTGACGGCGCTCGCCGACCAAGAGGGCGGTGACGGACGATTCGCCACGGAGCATCTGGGCGAGCTCGACACGCGCGCGGCGGAGATCGAGCGGCGGATGGCGGAGATCTCGAAGCAGGTCGTGAACATCCGGCGCGCCACCATCAAGCCCGAGGACATCGACACCGTCATGACGCTGTTCGACCCGGTCTGGGACGCTCTCGTGCCCAAGGAGCGCGCGCGCGTGCTCCACCTCCTCATCGAGCAGGTCGAGTACGACGGGCCGAGCGGCCGCGTGTCCATCACGTTCCACCCCGCGGGCGTCACTCTGCTCCCGGAGGATGCAACGAAGAGCCGCACGAAGGAGGTCACTGCGTGGGCGAGGTCCAGCCCGACAAGCAGGACGAGCACGAGACTGAACCGAAGCGCGACCGGGTCACCGTCGATTTCCAGATTCACATGGCGCAGCCATCGAGGCGCCTGCTTGTGCGGGAGGGCCCCGCGCCGCTTCCACCCATGCCCCGTGGGCGGCTCCCGCGCGTGGCCCGGATGCTGGTCCAGGCGTACCTGTTCCAGCGAATGCTGGAGAATGGGCAAGCGCGCGACCTGGCGGGCCTCGCGCGGAAGTTCACGCTCAACCGCGCGCGGGTGACGCAGATCCTCACCTCCACGCTGCTCGCGCCGGACATCCAGGAGGAGATCCTGAAGTTCCCGTTCGTCGAGCCCGGCAAGGACCCACTGGCCGAGCGCCGGGTCCGCGTCGTTCTCCGCGAGCCGCTTTGGGAGGAGCAGCGGAGACGGTGGCGGGCGCTCCTGAAGGACTGCGCATGGCCGGCCGCGGCTACCTGAGGGCGTCGAGACCAAGCTCTCGGCGGAGGATTCGTTGGCCGTAAAATCCCAGCGTCAGGGCGTAAACGACGACGTTCCCGCGCTTGTGAGGGGTTCATCAGGCATGGACAGCACGACCGGCCTGCGCGACCATCCGGCGAACTTGACTCGGTTTCTTGGGTTACAACCCTCTTCCCTCACGGAGTCGCTCGATGTCGAAGCTCGTCGTCCGCCAGTTCGCTCTCTCGGTCGATGGTTACGCCGCGGCCCCGGGGCAGAGCCAGGAGCATCCCTTCGGTCCCGGCGGCTTCCGGATCGTGGAGTGGTTCTTCCCCACCAAGATCTTCCAGACGATGCAGGGGAAGCCGGGCGGCACGACCGGCATCGACAACAGCTTCGCCGAGAAGAGCTTCGAGAACATCGGAGCGTGGATCATGGGGCGGAACATGTTCGCGCCGAGCCGTGGGCCCTGGCCGGACGACGGTTGGAAGGGATGGTGGGGAGAGGAACCGGTCTACCACTGCCCCGTCTTCGTCCTTACCCACTACCCCCGTCCCCCGCTCGAGATGAAAGGAGGGACCACCTTCCACTTCATCACCGACGGGATCCACGCGGCGCTCGAGCAGGCGAAGCTGGCCGCCAGGGGGAAGGATGTACGCGTCGGCGGCGGGGCGAACACCGTTCGGCAGTATCTCCAGGCGCAGCTGGTCGACGAAATGCACCTCGGCCAGGCCCCGGTCCTCCTCGGGAGCGGTGAGTCGCTCTTCCAGGGATTGGACCTCGACCGGCTCGGCTACCGGGTGGTCGAGTGGGTCCCGGGTGAGGGAGCGACGCACCTGATCATCAGGAAGAAGTAGCTCAGCGGGGATGAGTCGCCCCATGTCGATCTGGCGTCTTCTCGTTCGTCGCCATTATGGAAGCGGTGGTCGAGTGCCGCCCGCAGCGACCGCCACCTGAACAGCGAGGAGGAGAGCACCATGGCTGAGAACACCGTCAAACTTCACCGGGTTCTTCGTGCACCAGCCCAGAAGATCTACCGAGCGTTCCTCGATCCCGACGCGATGGTGAAATGGCTCCCGCCACACGGCTTCACGGGCAAGGTCCACCACATCAAGGCCGAGGTGGGTGGTACCTACAAGATGTCCTTCACGAACCTCACGACAGGGAACAGCCACTCATTCGGTGGCGAGTTCCTCGAGATCGTGCCCAACGAGCGAATTCGGCACACCGACAAGATCGACGACCCGAACCTGGCCGGTCAGATGCAGACGACGGTTTCCCTGAAGAAGGTGTCCGTCGGCACGGAGCTGACGGTCGTGCAGGAGGGGATTCCGAGCGCGATTCCTGTCGAGGCCTGCTACCTCGGGTGGCAAGAGTCGCTGACGCTGTTGACCCAGCTCGTCGAGCCCGAGATCAAGGAGTAGCGCCTGGCGGAACAGGCCTCCCGAGAGGGCGGAGGCGTGCATGATCGGCACGTGCGTGTCGACGCCCCCAACCCGACGCTCTCGGTCCTGACGATCGGGCACAGCAACCACCCGATCGAGAAGTTCCTCGGACTCGTGCGCCAGCACGGCGTCGAGGTCCTCGTCGATGCGCACAGCCAGCCAGTCAGCCGGTTCTCTCCCCAATTCTCGCGCCGCGTCGAGGCGCAGGAGTTGTACCAGCGCGGGATCGAGCGCCTGCTCGACGGCATCGCTCGCTTCTGTGTCTGCATCCTTTGCGCGGAAGAGGACCCCTCGCACTGCCATCGACGGCTCCTCATCTCGCGGACCCTCGTGCGCCGTGGCGTCGACGTCCAGCACGTCCCAGGGAGCGGTGAGGCCGAGGATGAACGCGAACTGGGCGCACGTCAGCAGAGAGGGCAGCTCTCGCTGCTTGCAGACGCGGCCGGGGCGCGGGAAGGAAGCGGGAGATGACCCGCTACGCGCTCCTGCTCCGCGGTGTGAACGTCGGCACGAAGAACAGCCTGCCGATGGCCGAGCTGCGCACAATGCTCACGAACCTCGGCTGCACCGAGGTGCAGACGTACGTGCAGAGCGGGAACGCGGTGTTCGGCACAAAGCTCTCCGAATCCGCCCTCGCGAAGGCGATCGAGCACGCGCTCGAGGCGTACATGGGGCGGCCAATCGCGACGACGCTCCGGACCTTCGACCAGATGAAGGCCATCGTCGATGGAAACCCGTTCGCGAGGGTGGCCACGAAGCCCGCGTACCTCTGCGTGACCTTCCTCTCGCACGCGCCGACGAAGGTGGAGGTGGCGCCGCTCCACGCGCAGAACTGGACGCCGGAGGTGTTCAAGGTCGTCGGGAAGGACATCTACACTTGGCACCCGAACGGCCAGGGACGGAGCCCGTTGGCGGCGGCACTCGGGAAGCTGCCCTTGCGCGGCGCGGTCACGACGCGCAACTGGAACACCGTGCTGAAGCTCCTTGAGATGCTCGATGGGTGAACATCCCCGGGACCATCAGCACAGCGAAGGCCATGGGCATCACCATGACCACGGGCTCGCCGCCGTGCTGCGGTACACGAGGCTCCTGCCTCACATGTGGCGCTCCGAAGTGAACGACGCGGTAGTGCGCGAGTTGGCCATTCGGCCGGGGGAGCGGGTGGTGGACCTCGGTGCTGGCGCAGGTGCGGCGACAATGGAGGCGGCGAATCGGGGCGCGCAGGTCTTGGCGGTGGAGCCCATGCCGTTCATGCGAATGGTGCTCGGCCTGCGCCGGCTGTGGTACCCGCGTGGGCGCATCTCGGTCCTGAACGGAGCCACCGAGGCCATGCCTGTCGGGGACGCGAGCGTGGACGTGCTCTTGACGGTGAACACCCTTCACCACTGGACCGATCGCGACGCCGCCGTCCGAGAGATCGCGAGAGTCCTCAAGCCGGGCGCCCGCGTGCTCCTTCTCGACGAAGACTTTGGCGACCCCTCCCATCCGGAGCACGAGGAATTCTTGGCGCGGCGGCGCCGGTCAGGGCTCGTCTTCGACGCGGTGGACCCAGAGGCCCTCGCCCGCGCCCTCACGCAAGCGGGCTTCGCCCACGCCGAAGGGAGCCGCACCCGCTTTGCCGAGCGCCCGGTGAAGCTGATCAGGGCAACGCGGTAGGAGGTACTCTCACCCGATGCGACCCCTTCGATATTCCATCAACGTGACGTTGGACGGGTGTTGCGACCATCGTGCGGGGATCCCGGACGAAGACTTACATCGTCACGCGGCCGAGAACATCGCAGAGGCCGATGCCCTCCTCTTTGGACGGGTCACTTACGAAATGATGGAGGCGGCGTGGCGGATCCGAGCGGGAGCGCTGCCTGATTGGATGGAACCCTGGATGGAGCCTTTCGCTCGCACGATGGACGCGGCGAAGAAGTACGTCGTCTCGAGCACCCTTACTCAGGTCGACTGGAATGCGGAGCTCGTGCGCGGCGATCTGGGGAAGGCTGTCCACCAGCTCAAGCAGCAGCCGGGTAAGGGGCTGTTCGTGGCAGGCGTGAAGCTCGCGCTGGCGTTGACGGAGCTGGGGTTGATCGACGAGTACGAATTCGTGGTGCATCCGAGGATTGCGGGCCATGGGCCGACGTTGTTTGCGGGGCTGTCGAAGTGGGTCGACTTGAAGCTCGTGAGCCAGATGGAGGTCGGCTCGGGGAAGGTGGCGTTGCGATATGAGCCGATCGGATTCGAGGCGGTTGGTAAGGCAGGGCGTCGATGACGGTCCGGCGGATGGACAACGTCGGCATCGTGGTGGAATCGCTCGATGCCGCCATCTCTTTCTTCGCCGAGCTGGGCCTGGAGCTCGAAGGACGAGCCACGATCGAAGGAGAGTGGGCAGGTCGCGTCACGGGCCTCGGCGACCAGCGTGTCGAGATCGCCATGATGCGCACGCCGGGCGGCCACAGCCGGCTCGAGCTCTCTCGCTTTCTCTCGCCGCCTGTAGTCGCCGATCACCGGAACGCCCCGGTGAACGCGCTCGGCTACCTACGCGTCATGTTCACCGTGGAGGACATCGACGAGACGCTCGCCCGGCTCCTGAAGTGCGGCGCGCAGCTCGTGGGCGAAGTGGTCCAGTACGAAGACGCCTATCGGCTCTGCTACATCCGGGGTCCCGAAGGACTTCTCATCGGTCTCGCCCAAGAACTCGGCTGAGCGCTGATGACGTTCAGTACTCGCCTTTGATCACGAAGTACGAGCCGCGGATCGTGCCTGCGAGCCTCGACTTCTGCTTCGCGAACTTGAAGCGTGACGCGAGCTCGGGTGGGACTTCCATCCCGTCGGAGAGCTTGAAGCCGACGGCGCGCTTCTTCCTGTCATCGATCGTGTACATCACGTTGATCGAGAGGCCGCTTTCGTAGAACACGTACGCGATGCGGATGTTCTCGACCTGAAACTCCGTGGCCTCGAGCGGGCGGGACTGGATGACGAGGTCGCGCTCCTCCTTCAAGATGCGGTGCACCCACGCGATGGTCTTCTCCGCCTTGCTGGCCGGCTCGACGACGAAGACGTGGTCGTACCTGTTGTTGAAGTAGCGGGCCTCGTTGGCGCGCAGCCCCGCGAGGGCGGCCGCTACCGGCGACGACTCGAGCCCGACGGTCGACACGTTCGCGAAGTCCACCTCGTAGGCCATGCCGCAATCTACCTCGGACTTTGGCCGCCCGATCGGGACTCGAACGCGCCTAGCAGAAACGGGCCTTCTGTTAACCGCCTCTGCGGGTTCTCTCCCCAGAGAGGGCGGAGAAATGGGACCCGGTCTGCCACCACCGGGTGGCACGCGCCGTCCCAAACGATCGTGCGCAAATGGAGAACGGGACGCCCAGCGGGCGCCCACGCGCGCAACCTCGCGCCACGTGGCACAAACAGCGAGGCCCTCGACCGGTTGGGGGCGAGGGCCTCTGTTAGTCTGGCAGCCGCCTGGACTGCGGCTACGTAAGAATGGCTCCCCGACCTGGGCTCGAACCAGGGACACACGGATTAACAGTCCGTTGCTCTACCAGCTGAGCTATCGGGGAATATTCGTGCTCAAAAACGCGCGCTATGTAGGGCCTGACGGCGCGCCATGTCAACACTGACGAAAGCCCCACTGGAGCTCCCTGAAGGCTTGATCCGGGCGGTGCACGCGGCCTACGCGCACCCGCCGCGCGCGTACCACTCCTTCGCCCACGTCCAGGAGGTCCTGCGCCACTTCGATGCCGTCGGCGCCGGCCCCGGCTGGCGGCACCCCCGCGAGGTCTTCCTCGCCTGCCTCTTCCACGACGCCGTCTACCAGGCCGGCCACAAGGACAACGAGGCGAAGAGCGCCGCCCTCGCGCGCGCCGCCGTCGAGACGTGGCTTCCCCGCGCCGGCCTCGACGTCGCGCGCGTCGAGCACCTCATCCGACTCACCGCCCGGCACGGCTCCCTCGCCCCCGGCGACGTCGACCCCGAAGAGGCCCTCTTCCTCGACTGCGACATGGCCATCCTCGGCGCGGAGCCCGCCGCCTTCGACGCCTACCACCGCGGCGTCGAAGAGGAGTACCGCGGCCACGTCCCCGCCGTGCTGTACCGCCTCGGACGCTCCCGGTTCCTCACGGGCCTGCTCGCGAAGCACCGCCTCTTCCTCTCCGACTTCTTCCACGTCCGGTACGACGCCGCCGCACGCGCCAACCTCCAGCGGGCCGTGGATGCCGCCTGACGAGGCAGGACAGGCGGCCTGCGAGCGACGCCTGCGCGACGTGCCCTGGGCCGCGCTCGCCGGCCTCGGCGACGCGCTCCGCGAGCCCCTCGCCCGCGTGCTGGAAGGTGACGCCGCCGAGCGCGTCCTCGACAGGCTCCTCCGCGCCCACCGCGGCCTCCTCGCCGAGCAACGGCGCGCCGTCGCCGAGGCGATGTTCGGCGTCGGGCTGTGGCGGCGACGGCTGCGGGCGCAGTGCGGCCGTGACGCGACGCCCCTGCAGTTGCTCGCCTGCCTCGCGCGCGACCTGGGTGGCCTGGGCGACGCCGCCCGCATGCTCGCCGTCGAGCTGCCGCCGCCGCGCCCTCCCCCGGCCGACTGGCGCGACCGCTTCTCCGTGCCCGACTGGCTCGCGCAGGAACTCGTCAGCGCCGTCGGAGACGAGGCCCCCGCCCTCGCAGCGGCGCTCAACCTGCCCGGTCCCGTGTGCCTGCGCGCGAATCGGCTCCGCACCACGCGCGAGGCCCTCGCGGATCGGCTCCGGGCCGAGGGCGTCGAGACGCGTCCCGGACGCTTCTCCCCCGACTGCCTCGTCGTCAAGTCGCCCCGGCCCAATGTCCTCGGCCTCCCCGCCGCCCGCGAAGGCCTCTTCGAGGTGCAGGACGAGGGCAGCCAGCTCCTCGGCGAGCTCGTCTCGGCCCGGCCCGGCGACGTGGTGCTGGATGCCTGCGCCGGCGCCGGCGGCAAGGCGCTGCAGCTCGCCGCCGCGGTGGGCGCGCAGGGCGCCGTGTGGGCGGTCGACGTGGACGCGGCGCGCCTCGAGCGGCTCCGCGTCCGCGCCCAGCGGGCCGGCGTGGCCGTGCACCTCGCCGGGGCGGCCGCGCCCGACGGGATGCGCTTCGATCGCGTCCTCGTCGACGCGCCGTGCTCGGAGCTGGGCGCGCTGCGACGCGGGCCCGACGTCCGGTGGCGGCTCGAGCCCGCCCGCTTCGTCGCGCTCGAGCAGGTACAGCGGGAGATCCTCCGGGCCGCCGCGCGCGCCGTGAAGCCCGGGGGATGGCTCGTGTACGCGACGTGTACCTGGCGATGCCGGGAGAACGACGACGTGGTGGACGAGTTTCTCGAAGCGCAGCCGGAGTGGCGCCAGCTCCCCGCAGCCGCCCCGAGGGGAGAAGGGCCCGTGCCCATCGACGTCGTCCGCGGCGGGCGGCTGGAGACCTTCCCCCACCGGCATGGGCTCGATGGGTTCTTTGGCGCCGTGCTCGGGAGGACGTAGGAGGAGGTGCCTCTCACCCGGCCTTCGGCCGACCTCTCCCCGCTCTGCAGGGAGAGGTTGTTACTCCTTGCCGCCCGGCCTTCGCTTTACCGCCGGCGTCCCGCCCGACTTCGTCACTGGCCTCTTCACCGCAGGCCGACTCTGCGACGCAGGCCGCGGCTTCGGCGGCTCCGCGATGGTGTCAGCGTCGTCATCCTCTTGCGTCGCGCCCGCCGCCGGCTTGAGCCCCTTCCGGTACTCCGCCACCTGCTCCACCTCGCGCTCCTTCGCCTTCAAATCCTCCTCGTGCTCGCGCTCACGCACCGCCCGCGCGCTGAAGCGCCCGTACGCCCAGATGAGGATGATCACCACCCCGCCCGGAATCGACCACCACACCACCTTCTCCGGGCCCTCGAGCAGCTGGTCCGCCGCCCACCCCTTGTCCCGGACCCCCACCACCAGCCACGGCTCCTGCTCCTGCTCGATGCGCCGCGTCACCGCCGACACCGCCTCCACCCGCCGCTTGTACTCCTCCGGCAGCTTGAGCTTCCGCTCCTCGAAGCGCCACCGCAGCCGCTCCGCGTGCTGCACCAACGGCTTCACCCGGGGCATCAACCGCGCCGCCTCCAGCACGTGCTCGAAGGCCGTGAGCAGCTCCTTCTCGCTGCACTTCCGCCCGTCGTCCACGCCCAGGATTCGCAGCGCCTGCGCGTAGTGCTGCGCCGCGACGTACTCCGGCGAGCTCCAGTACGTCTTCCAGACGTACCCCCACACCGCCAGCGCGTACACCGCCAGCGCGACGAAGAGCCCCCACGGCACCGGAAACTTCCGCTTCGGCGGCGGGGCCTGCTTCTTCTCCTGGGGCTTCGGCGCCGCGGACGACACGCCCCGAAGTCTAGCGCCTTGTCCCCCTCCCTCGGCTAGAACCGCCCCGTGCCCTTCGCCCCAGTAGCGCCCCTTGCCCAGGGTGACCGCGTCGCCGTCGTCGCGCCGTCCGGCCCCTTCGACCGCGAGTCCTTCGACCAGGGCCTCGCCCTCGTCGCCCAGCGCTACGTGCCCGTCTTCACCGACCGGCTCTACCAGAAGCACCGCTACCTCGCCGGCACCGACGAGGCCCGCCTCGCCGAGCTCCAGGCCGCCGTCGACGACGAGTCGGTGCGCGCCGTCTTCACCGCCCGCGGCGGCTACGGCGCGATGCGGCTCCTCCCCGCCCTCCGCCTCGCTGGCCGCCCGCCCCGCCCGCTGGTGGGCTTCTCCGACGTCACCGCCCTCCACGCCGTCGCCCAGCTCGCCGGCTGGCGCTCGCTCCACGGCCCCAACCTCACCCACCTCGCCACCCAGCCCAGGGACGTCGTCGAGCGCCTCTTCGCCCTCCTCGAGGGCCGCGCCGTCCCGCCCCTCGCCGGCACCACCGCCCTCATCCCCGGCACCGCCGAAGGCCCCCTCGTCGGCGGAAACCTCTCCGTCTTCACGCGCCTCCTGGGCACGCCGTTCCTCCCGCCGCGGCAGGGCGCCCTCCTCTTCCTCGAGGACGTCGGCGAGCGCCCCTACCGCCTCGACCGCATGTGGACGCACTTGAGGCTCGCCGGCGCGCTCGACGGCCTCATCGGCCTCGTCCTCGGCGACTTCAACAACTGCGAGGAGCCCGGCGGCGACTACTCCTGCCTCGAGGTCCTCACCGCGCTGGCGAAGGAGATCGGCCTGCCCTGCGCCGCCGGCTTCCCCGTCGGCCACGGCGCCGTCAACCACCCGCTGCCCCTCGGCGCCCGCGTGCGCCTCAACGCCACCGCCGCGCGCCGGGACTTCGTCGAGCCGCTGGTCGAGGGCGGCACTGCGTGAAGCGCCTCGACGCGCTGCTCGAGGACGGCGTCACCCGCCGCGTCTTCGGCGCCGCGCGCGCCGCCGTCGTCCACCGGGGCCGCGCCGTCTACTCGGGCGGCACCGTGCCGGACGCCGCCGTGTTCGATCTCGCCTCCGTCACCAAGGTGCTGTGCACCACCGCGCTGTGCTGCCGTCTCTTCGCCGCGGGGAAGCTGCGCCCCGACGCCTGCGTGGGTGACTTCCTGCCAGGCGCCGGCGCCGCGCACGCCACCCTGGCCGACCTCCTCTTCCACCGCTCCGGGCTGCCGCCCTTCCTCTGCGCCTTCGCCGACGCGATGAACGCCAACCCCGCGCTCTTCGACGACGCGCCGCACGCCCAACTGCGCGCGGACGTGCGCCACGAGGTGCTGCGCGCCCACCTCGCCGCGAAGCCCACCCAGCCCGTCGGCGCCGGTGCCGTCTACTCCGACATCGGCTTCGTGCTGCTGGGCGCCGTCCTCGAGCGGGTGGGCGGCGCGGGCCTCGACGAGCTGTTCCGCGTCCATGTCACAGCGCCCCTCGGCCTCACCGCCGGCTTTCGCCGCGTCTCCGCGCAGCTCCCCCTCGATCGCCTCATCCTCCCCACCGGCGCCACGCGGCCCCGCGAGCACGCCCCCGGCCAGGAGGCGCTGTGGCGCGCGCCCTTCCACCCCGGCCGCCCCGGCGAGGTGGACGACGACAACGCCTGGTGCATGGACGGCGTCGCCGGCCACGCGGGCCTCTTCGGCACCGCCTCCGACGTCGCGCGCTATGGGCAGGCCGTGCTCGACGGCTGGCTCCCGCCGCCCACGCCCTGGGGCCCCGACGCGCGCACGCCCGGCAGCACCCGCGCCCTGGGCTTCGACACCCCCGGCGCCGACGCGCCCAGCTGCGGCCCTCGCTTCGGCAACGTGCCCCCGGGCGCCATCGGCCACCTCGGCTTCACCGGCACCAGCCTGTGGGTGGATCTCGGCCGGCAGCTCGTCGTCGCGCTCCTCACCAACCGCACCATCTACGGCCGCGCCAACCAGCAGCACCGCGACTTCCGGCCGCGCTTCCACGAGGCCGTGCTCGACGCCCTCGGAGTGTAGGATGAGGACGCAGCCCACCGGCATGAGCTCCACCGACAACGGCACCGTCCTCGCCACCATCGACCCCGCGTCGGTGCGCCGCATCCACCTCGTGGGCGTCGGCGGCACCGGCATGGGCAGCTTCGCCGGCATGCTCAAGGCCGCCGGCTACGACGTCACCGGCAGCGACGAGAACGTCTACCCGCCGATGAGCGACATGCTGAAGGCCTGGGGCATTCAGGCGCTGACGCCCTACGCGCCGTCGAACCTCGACGTCGCCCGGCCCGACCTGGTCATCATCGGCAACGTCATCCGCCGGGTGAACGCCGAGGCCACCGCGGTGCGCGAGCGGGGCCTCAAGCAGATGAGCTTCCCCGCGGCGCTGGGCTCGCTCGTCCTCTCCACCCGCCACGGCGTCGTCGTCGCCGGCACCCACGGGAAGACGACGACGTCGTCGCTCATGGGCCACGTCCTGACGGAGGCGGGGAGAGACCCGACGTTCCTCGTCGGCGGCGTCACCCGGAACTACGCCGGCAACTACCGCCTGGGGAAAGGCCCGCACTTCGTCATCGAGGGCGACGAGTACGACACCGCCTACTTCGACAAGGGCCCCAAGTTCCTCCACTACCAGCCGAAGACGGTCATCCTCACCAGCGTCGAGCTCGACCACGCGGACATCTACAGAGATCTCGCCCACTACGAGTCGTCCTTCGAGAAGCTCGCCGCGCTGGTGCCGAAGGACGGCCTGATCGCCGTCAGCGCCGCCTGGCCCAACGCCGTGCGCCTCGCCCGCACCTCGAAGGCGCGGGTGGTGACGTACTCCGCGCAGGAGGGCGCCGACGCCGACTACCACCCCTCGCACCTGCGCCTGGGGCCCGAGGGCGCGCGCTTCGGCGTGGTGGAGCGCGGGCAACCGGCGGGCGG
>JACRCY010000556.1 GCA_016218785.1 Deltaproteobacteria bacterium | reverse complement strand
GGTGGTGTCGGCGGCGGGGCGCCCCAGGGGCTGGCCGTCGCGGGGGGCGTCGCGGCGGGGGGCGTCGGCGGCACCGGCGCTCCGGCGGCCTTGAGCCGCTCCTCGGTGCGGGCCCGGGCGTCTGCGGGCGGCGTCGTCGCTGGCGCGGCTGTTGGCCCGGGCGCCGTCGGCGTCGTCGCCGGCGCGGGCGCAGGCACCGCCGCGGCGGGGGCGGCGGGCACCCCCGCAGCGGGCTTCGCAACCGGCGGTGGCACCGGCGGCGGGCCGGCGGGGAAGGGGGACGTCCAATCGTCGCCCGTCTGGGCAAAGGCAACCGGGGCAACGACGATCACTGCCAGCGCGAGGAGTGTACGGTGCATGGAGCCGATGTGGGTTGTGGGGCCGCCGCCGACTATACCGTGTCACTGCTAGACTGCACCCGTGTCGTCTGCGGGACGCGTGCTTCTCGTAGGGGGCGGGTCGGGGGCCCTCGCGGAGCGCCTCGAGGCCCGGGGCTACCAGTGCGAGGCGGCGGAGCGGGCGAAGGACGTCGGCGGCGCGGTGGAGCGGCGGCGGCCGGACGCGGTGGTGCTCTCCGGGGCGGGGCGCAGCGCCGGCGCGGCGCTGAAGGCGATCCGCGCCAACCCGGCCCTGCGCGGCGTGCCGGTGCTGCTCGACGGGGCGGGGGCGAGCCCGCGGGCGCGCAAGGCCCTCGACGTCGACGGCGTGGCCGGCAGCGTCGAGGAGCTCGAGGCGCAGCTCGCAGCCAGCCTCAAGGCCCGCCGGGCGACGGCGCGGGAGACGCTGGTGCGGCGGCGCCTGGAGCTGCTCCTGGAGATCACCCGCGCGTCGGCGGCGCGGCGGCCGGCGGCGGCGGTGGCGCGCGAGGTGGCGAGCCGGCTGGAGGACGCGCTGGACTGCGAGCAGGTGGCGGTGCTGCAGCTCGAGGGGCAGGGCCCGCGGCGGGCGTACCTGGTGAGCGACGCCGGGCGGCAGCCGGTGGATCTGGCGGTGGCGCCGACGCTGCGCCGGGCGCTCGAGGAGCGGCAACCGGTGGTGACCGAGGGCGGCTGGGTGCACCCGCTGCAAGGCGAACCGGACGGCGCGGCGGCGCTGGTGCTGCGGCGGCGCGCGCCGCTGGAGCAGGAGGAGCGCGACTTCCTCGAGGCAGTGGGCGCGGCCCTGGGGCACGCGGTGGAGCACGCGCGCGTCGAGGAGGCGCAGTCGAAGACGCGCGAGTCCCTCGAGGTGGCGTACGTCGACCGCTACAAGGAGCTGGTGGAGGCGAACCAGCGGCTGAAGGCGCTGGACCGGAAGAAGAACGAGCTGCTGGGCGTGCTGAGCCACGACCTGCGCGCGCCGCTCAACGTGCTTCTGGGGCACTCGCACCTGATGCTCACCGACAAGCAGCTCTCCGGCGAGCACCGGCTGTCGGCGGAGGCGATCCAGCGCACCGGGCGGAAGATCCTCGAGCTGGTGGAGCGGCTCCTGGAGCAGGCGCGCGGCGACGACGGGCGGATGGTGCTCTTCACCCGCACGATGGACGTGGCGGAGACGGCGCAGGAGACGGTGCGCGACCTGCAGATCCTGGCGAAGGAGCAGGGCGTCGCCTTGCGCGCCGAGGCGCCGATGAGCCTGTTGGTGCTGGGCGACGAGCAGAAGATCCGCCAGGTGCTGCAGAACCTGGTGACCAACGCGCTCAAGCACGCGAAGGGCGCGAAGCAGATCGTGGTGCGCACGGTGCACAAGCGGCGGCCCGACGGCGACGTGGCGCAGGTCGAGGTGCGCGACGACGGCCGGGTGGCGGACCCGAACGAGCTGTTGCTGGCCTTCGAGCGCTCGCGGGGGCTGGGGCTGTCGATCTGCAAGGACTACGTCGAGCGCCACGGCGGGGAGATCTGGGCGGAGGCGCCGAAGGACGGCGGCGGGCTCTTCGTCTTCACCCTGCCGATCAAGCGCGAGGCGCCGCAGCCGCAGCGGCCGGCGGCGAGATCGGACGCGCCGCTGGTGCTCCTGGCGGAGGACGATCCCGTGTTCGCCCGGGTGGCGTCGATGGGGCTGTCGGGGCACTTCCGCGTGGAGCACGCGCGCGACGGCGTCGAGGCGGTGGCGCGGGCGAAGCAGCTGTTGCCCGACGCGATCGTGATGGACGTCTTCATGCCCAACCGCGACGGCCTCGAGGCCCTGCGCGAGCTCAAGGCCACGCCGGAGACGGCGAACATCCCGGTGCTGCTGCTCTCGGGGCACCAGGACCTGGGCGAGAAGCTGGGCTCGCTGGACCTGGGCCCGGTGGACTTCCTCGCCAAGCCGTTCAACCTCTCGCAGTTGGTGACGCGGGTGGGTGAGGCGGTGCAGCGCACGCGCTCCCGGCCGGTGTCGCCCGCGGCGATGCTGGGCAACGACGCCGAGACGGGCCTCTACAACCAGCTCGGCATGGTCAACCGGCTCGATCAGGAGATCGATCGCAGCGCCCGCTACGGGCGCTCGCTGACGGTGGCGGTGCTGCGGCCGGCGAGCCCGACGGGAGAGCGGACGCGCGCGCTGGCCGCGGTGGTGCGGCGCGAGCTGCGCAGCCCCGACGTGGTGGGGCACCTGGGCGGCGGCGTCTTCGCGCTGGTGCTGCCGGAGACGGCGCCCGACGCGGCGCGGCCGCTGATCGCCCGGCTGTGCCAGCTCTTGGAGGACGGCGGCGTGCACTACACCCCGCGCAGCGTGGACGTGCGCGACGGGCACCAGGGCGCCGAGGCGCTGCTGGAGCAGCTGCTGGGGTAGGCGTTTGGCGAGGCGTGGGCGCACACTGGCGCTTGCGTGACCACGTGTCGTCGTTGCGATGCTGGTCGCTCACCGGGGACTCCAGGGGGCCGACATGACGCGCGATGTCTCCACGGTTGCTGGCTTCGGGCTTCTCGCCGCGGCGCTCGCGGCAGGGTTGCCTCACGAGGCCCGCGCGCAGACTTGCCAGGGGGTGTACGTCGTCCGTGAGCAGCTCGGTCAGGGGGCATCCTGCGCATCGGTGGATCACGGCACTACGCCGGGCTGCGGCGTTTCACAGACGTTTGTTTGGCGCTACCGGAACTGCTCGGACGGCTCGCCGGGGGCTGGCTTCCTCTGCTCTTGCGCTCCGCCCGCGTCCACTTGTTCCGGGGCGTGTGCCCACCGCGCGTGCGAGCCGGGTGGGCCGCAGCCGACCTGCTCGGCTGGTGTTGGCGCATGCTCGCGGACCGGACCGATGACGTGCGTCGTCACCGATGCAACGACCGGGAAGACGGAGTTGCGGTGCAACATCCGACCGGGTCAACCCGCGGAAGAAACGTGCGACGGTCGCGACAGCGACTGCGACGGCACGCCGGACAACGTCCGCGGCGACTGCTACTCGGGGCCGGCCGGAACGAAGGACGTCGGGGCGTGCCGGGGGGGCCAATGGGCCTGCGTCGGCGCCACGCGGACCTGCGTGGGTGGCGTGCTTCCCACCGCCGAGGACTGCGACGGCGTCGACAACAACTGCAACGGAGAAGTCGACGAGGGCTGCATCGAGCCGAGCTGGCCCGCCACCTGTCACGACAAGCGCAGTGGCCCCGTCAGCATGGCCACCGGCAACATGTCCTTTGGTCCACTGGAGCTCGTTTCCGTCGCGACGCCGGCCGGTTCTCCGCTGCGGCTCGAAGTGACGTACAACAGCCGGAATCTCCGCGCGGGCGCGCTGGGCATCGGGTGGACGCTCAACCTCGAGCAGCGCGTGGAGGCCAGTGCCGGCAGGTACACGCACTGGGGCGCGGCCGGTACTCCCACGCCCTTTGCGGCACCGGCAGGCACGGCCGCAAGCGAGCTGTTCGGCGCTCCGCTTCCCGACACCAGCCGCATGACGCGCGCCCTGGACGGCTCGAACCTGGGCTTCTACCTCGCGTTCATGGGCACACGCCTGCCGCAGTGCCCGCCCGGGCAGCCATGCGGGTTCGTCCAGATTCGGGAGCCGCGCGTGGTGTTCGACGACGGCACCACCGCGCTGTTCTCCGAAGCGGGTGCGCTCGGCGGCTTCCGCGACGCTGCAGGGAATCGGCAGTTGGCCCTGGGGACGACCATCGTCAACGGCGAGGCCGTCACGCTTCCGGCCGGCCTGAGGCAAGGCCAGCGGGCCGTCAGCCTCGCCTACGTCGTCTCGCAGACGACTCACCGAGTGACGTCGGCTGACGTGCTCGCCGCCGTCGGTGGGCAGACGACACGGGTCGCGCGAGCCGTGCTGGACGCGGACGGGTACCTCACGGAGGTCTGCGCGCCCGCCGACGGCCGGCCCCTCACCGACTGTCGCAGAACGGGGGAGGCCGCGACGCCCTGCGGCGCCGCCGGCGAGCGCACCCTCTGGCGCTTTCACTACCGGCAAGTTTGCGCGGGTGGCGCCTGCGACGCGACGAAGCGCCTCGAAGAGGTGATGGACGAGCGCTGCCTCGTCGTCGAGCGCCATGACTACGCGCGCGTCGGCGGTCTGGGAGTCGTGGCGACGACGGCGGACACGGGGCGCGAGCGCCTGCAGTTCGACTTCGCCGCTCGCGATGCGGCCGTCACCGAGGTGCTGGTGACGCAGTTGCTGAAGCCGGCAGCCGCTCCTCCGGGAAACGCGCAGCCGCAGTCTGTCGTCTCGCGCACGGCGATGGACACCGCAGTGCGGCGGGTGGCCACGGTCGACGCCACCTGCGGCTGCGGGCCTCAGCTCCAGCGCACCTGGGGGTTGCGCGACGGCATCCCGGTGCTCGCCGCGGTTCGCAACGGTCTCGCCCTCACCACGTTTGGCTACGGGAACACCGCTGGCGCTTCGCTCGACCCGCACGGCTTCGGCCAGGTGACCTCCGAGGTCCGGTCGGACCCGACGGCCTTCGCCTCTCCCGCGAAGTCGCTGCAGTTTGCATGGCTCCACCCCCTCGTGCGCCGCCCGACGTCAGTCACCGAGCCGGGTGCCGGCGGCCCGCCCAGGACGAGCACGTGGGACTACGACGATGACGACCCGGCGTTCCCGTGCCGGGACTACCAGGCCCCCGGGACCGGCATCCCCTCAGCCGCCAACGAATCGCCCGGCCGACTGTTGTGCCGCTTCACGGAGGCGGGGACCGGCGGCTCGCGCTCGACGCACTTCCGCTACGACGCCACCGGACGCCTCGTGCGAAGCGAGGGGCCCGACGGGGTCGTCGTGAGCTACACGTACCACCGCGATGACGATGCCGACGTGGCGCGCGCGGGCATGCTGAGCGCCGTGACGCGGACCGCCGCCGGCCTCAGCCTGACCACCGCCTACGAGCGCTACCACTTCACGGGCCGGCCCGAGCGCATCGTCGAGCCGAACGGCGAGACCACGGACATCGTGTACGACGTGCAGGGGCGGCCAACCCAGGTCACCGGGCCGGTCGGCAGTGGCGCCTCGGCGACGGATCGCGCGGTGACGACCACCGTCTGGGCGGCCGGCAACGCGCCGGCGACGGTGACGCTACCCAGCGGCACTGTCGTTCGCTCCTCCTGGGATGCGTGGGGGCGGCTCGAGTACGTCACCTGGGCTTCGCCCACCGGCGCGCTGCTCCAGCGGCGGCACCTCGCGTACGACAACGGGGGCAACGCCATCGTCGAGGAGACCTTCGATTCCGCAGGCTCGCGCACCGGCCGGCGCCAACGCGACTTCGACGAGGCCCATCGAGTGACGCAGGAGTTCGGCCTCTCCACATCGCAGGTGAGGCTCTCGGAGTACAGGCACGGGCTTCTCGTCCGCTCTGTCGATGAGGACGGGACGGTGACCGAGTTTGCCCACGATGGCTTCGAGCGGCTGCGGGAAACCAGGCAGTACCGGCCTCTCACGACGGGGCCGCTCGTCGTCACCGCGCTGGGCTACGACGCGCGGGACAACCTCGTCACGCTCGATGACGGCAACGGCAACCGCACGACGTACCGGCACGACGACTTTGGCCAGGTGCGGGAGGTGACGTCGCCAAACTCAGGGGCGACCAGGTACTTCTACTCCGCCGACGGGCAGGTGGATTTCGTGGAGACCGCCGCCATGCGGCCCGGCAACGAGGTGCTGCGCTACCTGTACGACGGCCTACGCCGCCGGACCGAGGAACGTCACACCGTGTACAGCGCGCCACTCGGCGCGACGTTCTGCACGGGCGTGCCGCCGACCTGCGTGCCCGTGCCGAGGCTTGTCGTGTCGGACACGACGCTGGTGCGCTACGGGTACGACAACGGGCCGAACGGCCGGGGGCGACTGACGTCGGTGGACTTCCCCGGAGGCGGGCGCGCGCTGACGTACGACGCCGCGGGCCGACCCAGGGACGAGACGTGGACGCTTCAGGGCCTGTCGACGCCGCTCGTCCTCACGCGCGGCTACCATGCGGGCGGCGCGCTGAAGTCGCTCACCTACCCGCCGCAGGTGCCGGGCACACCGCCGCCCGTGCTCGAATTCGACGTGGACTTCGCAGACGAGGTGTCGGACGTCCGCTTCGGCGGCGCCACGCTGGCGTCAAGGGTGACGCACTACCCGTTCGGCGGCGGCTTGCGGCGACTCCAGCGCGGCAACGGGCTCGTCACCACCATCGAGCGAGACGCGCTGGGGCGCCCGCGTGAGGTGCGGGGAGGGCCGGTGAATTTCTCCTACGACTACTCCCCGGCAGGCGACGTCCGGGGCATCACCGAGTCGGGCGACCGGCCGCGGTGGCGCGCCTTCGGCTACGACGGCGTCCACCGGCTGACGAGCACCAGCTCGACGGGGCCAGGCGGCGCAGCCGTCTTCAGCGAGGCCTTCGGGTACGACGAGGCCGGCAACCGGCTCCGGAAGACGACCAACGGCACCAAGCACTTCGTGTCGACGTTCGACATGAAGACAATCGCCGGAGGCGGGCAGGTGCCGGCGAACGACTTGCTCCGCGCCGTCGTGGACCCGGCGACGGCCGGGGAGTGCGAGCGCCCCGGCAACGGCGGCGGGGCGGGCGGCACCGGGCCGCGGCAGTGCCCTCCCGGCCCTGCCAACCGGGACATCGCCGGGCTCGAGGCCGGGTGGAAGGACGTGGTGCGCGCGGGGATGCAGCTCCTGCACGACGCGCCGGGGCTGTCGCCGGTGGAGGTGAGCAACCGCGGTTGGACGGTGGTGGAGTTGCTGCGGGCGTGGATGGAGAGGTGGGACATCTCGGCACCGGCGCTGATGGCGGTGTTGTCCGGGACGAGGGACGGCCCGGTGGACTTCGCGTCGACGCTGCAGGCGTACCTCGCGCGGCGCGCCTCCGGGGCGGCCTTCGGCGAGGAGGACATGGCGCTGCTGAAGCGTCTCGTCACGCTGGCGGAGAAGGCGCGGGTGCGGCTGGCGGTGGAGCTGGACCCGACGTGGCGGTACACGCACGACGCCAACGGGGCGGTGACGTCGGTGACGGTGGAGCTGCCGGCCCTCACCCTCGGCCAGGGCCCGGGCGGGCCCATCCGCTTCGGGCCGGTGCACAACACGGCCTGCTACCGGCACGACGCGAGGCAGCGGCTGGTGCGGGTGGAAACCGTGTCGCGGGTGGGAGCCGCGGTGACGTCGCCGACGCCGCCGTGCGACGACGCGAGTCGCGTGCCCGTCGCGGAGTTCCGCTACGACGAGGGAAACCGGCGCGTGTATGCGCGAGTTGGGGGCGTGGAGAGCTGGGAGGTGCGCGGCGCTGGCGGGGAGGTGCTGGCGGAGGTGTCCGCGTCGGGGGCGGTGGAGCGGGCCTTCGTGTACCTCGACGGCCAACCGCTGGCGATGGTGGTGCGGCAGGCGGGCTACTCGTCGCGGCCGCCCTCGACGCCTGCGGGGTGCAGCTCGACGGGCGGCGGCGCAGCAGCGGCTGCCTTGGGCTTGCTGGCGTTGGCCCTGGCCGTAGGGCACCGTCGGAGGTCGCGTGTCCTTTGGGCGGTCGCGCTGTGGCTCGCCCTCGTTGCCGCGGGGTGCCTGTCCGACGAGGCGCCACCGGATGCTGGAGCTGCTGCGACCGCGGACGAGGAAGGCGGGGGCGGGCGGCACGGGGCGGAGCCGCCCCGCCACGGCCGAGAAGGTGGCGCTGGCCCGTCGACACCGGGTGGGAAGTTGCAGGACCCGGTCTACTACTTCCACAACGACGCGCTGGGGACGCCGGTGCGGCTGACGGACGAGCGAGGGGCCACGGTGTGGCGGGCCGAGTACAAGTCCTTCGGCGACTTGAATCGCCTGGAAACGGATGTCGACGGCGACGGGACGCACGTCGAGCAACCGCTGCGCTTCCCGGGCCAGTCGGACGACGCGCTGTCGTCGATGCTGCTGGCCCAGGGGCCGTACTACAACTGGAACCGCTGGTACGAGCCGGCGACGGGACGTGAGTTGTCGCCGGAGTCGCTCCAGCAGTCGCCCGCCTACCTCAGGGCGCTGGCCAGCACAGGGTACAGCGCTCCCGCGTACGCCTACGCGCTCAACAACCCCATCGCCTTCGTTGATGCAGATGGTAACGACTCCAGGCGCCCCCAGGGGCCGCCGCCGACAAGAAGGTCGCCCCCTGGAGCGACCAAGCCACCGGCGCCGGCGGCCCCTCCAGTGCCCGTCCCGGAACCGGCAAAGAAGACGTTCTGTGTGAGCGACTGCCCAACCCTGGGGCAGAAGTACTGCTGGGAGTTCGTCGCGGGCTCCGACTACTGCGCCTGGGCGCGCCTACGTAGAGTTGTCGAGTGCGTGGACGAGCCCGCGTTGTGTGTTTGCGCTGAAAAACTCGAGTTCAAGCTCTGCGCGATGTCCTTCCGCATCTGCCCTGAGGTTGACCGATGATCGCGCTGGTTCTTGCTGGCCTTGTCCTCGCGCAGCCCGACGAGTCCCTCGCCGATAAGCCCGAGGGCCTTCACATGGGCGTCCTCTACTGCCTTCAGGCGACGGTCGGCTGCCAGGAGGGGCGCGGGGCGCCCGTCAGGTATGTCTGGCGCTCGAGCCCGGCCTTCCGTGCTGGACTCAGGGACGGTGACCTTGTCGTACGGTTCAACGAAGAAGACGTCCGAGACGTCGCCGCTGCGCGCACTGCCTGGAATCGCCTGCCCAAGGGGAGCTGTGCCCGGCTCGAGGTTCTCCGCCCCGACGAGCGTGTCGCGCTGCCCTGCATTCCGAAAGTGCTCCAGGTGGACCTGTCGGCGGATCGGCTCATCGATGCAGCCTGGGAAGAGGCTCCGTACGTGGACGTCGAGGGTGCGGTCCGTCGTCCCGGGACCTACTTGCTCAAGGGAACGAGCGTCGCCGAGATTCTCCGGAGGGCTGTGCCCGCAGCGCGAGTCGAAGTCTGTCAGATTGCCTTCGGGCCGCGGGCGCGAGGCAGCGGCAGGAAGTGTGGCGACGCCTCGGTGCTCGAGGGGCTACCGATCGACCGGTCCTACTTCGTTTCAGTTCGGGATCTCGACGCCCCACCCGCGCCGGCCTGCGGCGTCCTGCCAGACGTTGCGTTGTCTGAAATCTACCTGGGCATGACCTCCAGCAGCGGCGGGGTTGTCTTCGGTGCGCCCAATGACCGGAAGGCAGCCGGTCGGGTTGGGGACCGCTTGGGACGCGAGTGCGCGCGAATCGCCGAGGTAACGTCTTCCTGCGTCATCCTTGAAATGCCCGCGCGCACCACCATGTGCCTTGGAGACGGCGGGCCAAACGATGGAGGCGCTCGGTAGTCATGTGCCGCGCATGGCGGACGCGCCGGCTCGCGGTCTGCCTGGCGCAGGAGCCGCTCCACCGTGCGCCGCTGAAGACCTGAGACCGATTGGGCGATGACAGTGAACTACCGAGGGACCGTGGTGAGGCTCGAACCAGGTGGAGCGGTTCTCCGAGACGCGGCGGGCGCAGTCGTGTTCCTGGCAGGGGTCGCTGACTTGACCGTGGGCCAAACGATCGAACTCGAACTCCCAACGCGCCCCATTGGCCCCGCAACCTGGCCCATGTGGTTGGGCATCGCTGGTTGGCTGCTCGCCCTCGCGCTCGTTGTGTACATCATCCTACGCTTCGACTTGGGCTGATGGGCATGCAGACAACCGCCGGAGGCGCCCATGTGCCCGCGAACGACCTCCTGCAGGCGGTCGTGGACCCGGTGCCGGCCGGGGTGCTGCTGACGGCCTGGCTGTCGGCCGGCTGCCTGCCCGACGAGGCGCCGGCGGACGGCGGTGGTGCTGCCGGTGCGGAGAGCGAGGACGCCGGCCGAGTCCGCGGCGGGCGGACTCCGCAGGGTGGCGGGCGAGCGGGTGGGGGTGGCCCGGCGGCCCAGGGCGGGAAGCTGGGCGACCCCATCTACTACTTCCACAACGACGCGCTGGGGACGCCGGTGCGCATGACGGACGAGCGAGGGGCCACGGTGTGGCGGGCCGAGTACAAGTCCTTCGGCGACTTGAACCGCCTGGAGACGGACGTCGATGGCGACGGGACGCACGTCGAGCAACCGCTGCGCTTCCCGGGCCAGTCGGACGACGCGCTCTCGTCGCTGCTGTTGGCCCAGGGGCCCTACTACAACTGGAACCGCTTCTATGAGCCCGCCACCGGCAGGTACCTGGCGCTGGAGCCGATGCTGGTACGACCCGGCTTCGCGAGATCCATGGCGGCGAAAGGGCTCTCGCCGCCATCGTACGCGTACGCGCTGAACAACCCCGTGAGCTACGTGGACCCAGATGGTCTACGTGCCTACGCGGTTTGGTGCCCAGCGGTCGGCGGTTTCGAGAGAGGCTTCTCGTGGGGCCCAGTCACGCCTCTCGCGAAGGTCGGCGGGTTTCGCAGGACCCCCGGGTCGGTGAGCTTCAACACGACCGGGGTGGACCCAGACCCGGACTCTGCGTGCGCCGACCTTGAGCTTGCCAAGAAGCTCAGGGTCATTGGACAGCCCGAGACCCTATTGGCGCTGGACTGCTGGGACCGCCTCTTGGACGACATCCGGGCTGAATGCGAGGCGGAGAAGAAGCGCAAGGGGCCGCGACCGAAGCAGGTGCTCCCGCCCGGTACCGCGTGTGCCCAATGAGACCACTCCTTCCGTCTGCCCTTGCGTTGTTCATGGCGTGCCAGACGCCAAGACCTGCACAGGTGGCACTGGAGCGCCATGAGCGCGGCGGTGACCTGACAACACTCGGCTACCTCCGCCGCCTCTGCGGTGATCAGCGGGGACCATGGTCGATACCCACGTCTGAAAGGACCTACGCATGCACAAGCGGCACGCTGGAGGTGAGTTCCGCTGATGGGGGCGCCGCGGAGGTCTCGGCAGCGTATGGCTCGCTTGCCGCCGGGGAGCGGCTGTACGAGTGCCTGCGCGGCGACGGCGGGCACTCCCAATGGGACGTCGATGGCTGCCACTACGAGTGCATGGCTGGCACCATCACTACTCGCGAACGAACACCACGCGCGTGTCCAGGCACGCTTTCGGACGTCCGATTCACACCCGGTGGAATCTAGGCGTGTTGCCGCTACCTTTGGGCGGTACCCGACCCAAGAGCCGATGCTGGTACGACCCGGC
The DNA here is from genome assembly GCA_016218785.1 of Deltaproteobacteria bacterium. Taxonomy (GTDB): domain Bacteria; phylum Myxococcota_A; class Polyangia; order JACRCY01; family JACRCY01; genus JACRCY01. The sequence goes on along the minus strand of JACRCY010000556.1, from coordinate 5,411 downwards.
TTCGCAAGGTCGATGGCGGAGAGAGGCCTCAGCCCGCAGTCGTACGCACCTGCGCTGAACAACCCCGTGAGCTACGTGGACTCAGATGGTCTGCGCCGGCGGAGAGCTCGTCGACGAGCGCCTCGAGCAGCTCGTCGAGGACCTCGACGTCGCCGACGGCGAGCTCGCCAGCGCCGCGCTCGCGGCGCTCACCGCATCGCGGGTGGGCGGTGCCGGCTCATGTGCCACACCCGCAGCACCTCGACCTGGTCCCGCGCTTCGTTGACTCGGTAGTAGATGAAGTACCGTGTCGCGAGGAGCGACAACCGGCGGAACCCTGAGAGCCGCACGTCCGTCGCCGGCGGGCCGCTGAAGGGCAGCTCTTCCAGCCTCCGCAGCGCCGCTCCGAGCTCGTCCTCGAGCCGGCTCGAGGCGAACGGGCGATTCGCGCGCCACCAGGCCACGGCCGTGGTGATGTCCCGGCGTGCTCGGCTGAAGATGCGCAGGCGCATCAGCGCGTGGCGCGCAGCTCTGCGAAGAGCTGCTCGGCGGAGATGCCCTCTTCGCGGTCAGCCTCGGCCGCAGCCTCGAGCAGCTCCTGCACGCTGGCCTCGTCGATTTCCCACGCCACCTCGTCGCCCATCACCACGGTGACGCGCGCGCCCTCGGGCAACGGCTCGCCCTCGACGACGACGCGCCCATCGACGACCTTGCCCAATGCGACTCGGCTCATGCTCGAACTCTACCTGCGCGCTCTTCCTCCCCCAATCCCCCTCCCTTTGCCGCCCACGTCGGGGCGGCTGTGGGCCATGCGAAGCCGGGCCCCGTCCCCGCGGCCCTGATTCTCGAGGGAGCGGTCGTGGCCTGGCTCCACAAGTCCACAGCCGTGACGCGCTGCGGCGCGCGGATCAGCCCCGGATGTGGTGCTCCCCTCGGCTCGCATGCCCAACGAGTCGCCAGTGGACGACACCGTCGCCGTGGCCTCGGACGACGCTGGGGGCTCCGAGGGGCGCGGGGCAGGCTTGCCGCGCCACGGCCGCGAAGGTGGCGGCGCTGGCCCACCGACACCGGGTGGAGAGTTGGAGGACCCGGTCTCGATGTCGTCGGCCGCCGGGGCAGAGACGTGGACTTTCACAGGCGAACCTCGGTCCGCGCTTCGAGCAGTTCCTTGATGCTTGCCTCGTCAAGGTGGAATCCGTCCGTCGACTCCTCGACGAAGACGCTCACCGCGCTCCCGTCCGGGGGCGGCTCGCCCTCGAGCACGACGGTGTTGCCGACGACCCGACCGCGGACGATGCGCATGGGTGCCCATCGTACCCGCGCCGCGCGCCCGGCAGCCCGTGTGCGCCTGCGCCCACACGGCGCCTCCCCGCCGCCCACGGTAGACTCCCAGGTGGATGCGCAGCGGCTGGACTGTCCCCCTCATCGCGGTGCTGTGGGCGTCGCCGCTCGCCGCCGGGCCCGTCAAGCGCCCCGCCGTCGATCTCCAGGCGATGCGCGAGGCGATGGGCGTGCAGGGCGACTCCGAGACGCAGTACCCCAGCGCCGCCAGCTACGCGCACTTCTTGAGGGCCCGGCTCTCGCACCACGACGGCGATCACAGGCTCGCCCTCGACGAATTGCGCCTGGCGCTCGCCTCCGACGACGCCAACCCCTACCTGATGACCCAGCTCGCCGAGGAGTACGCCCGCATGGCCGAGCTGGAGCGCGCCGAGGCGCAGCTCAAGAAGGTGCTGGAGCGCTTCCCCGAGTACGCCCCCGCGCAGCTGATGATGGGCCGCGTCCTCTACGAGGCGAAGAAGACGACGCGCGCCCGGGCGCACCTCTCCCGCGCCATTCGCCTCAAGCCGAACGATCCCGACGCCTACCTCGTCTTGACCCAGCTCTGGCTCGACCAGGGCAAGGTGGACGAGGCGGTGAAGGTCGTCGAGGAGCTCGGCGCCGCCGTCCCCGGGGAGCCGATCGGCTTCCGGCGCCTGGGCCTCGCGCTGGCCGAGCGCGGCGATCTCCCGCGCGCCGAGAAGTTGCTCGCCCGCGCGGTCGATCGCGATCCCGGCGACTTCGACGCCTGGGTGGCCCTGGGCCGCGTCTACGAGGTGTCGGGCCGCAAGCAGAAGGCCATGGAGGCCTACGGCCGCGCCCTGGAGCGCGACCCCGAGGCAAAGGAGGTGCTGCTCGCCGCCGGCCGCCTCGCCCTGCGCATGGACAACGCCGTCGAGGCCCGGGCGTACTTCGACCAGCTCCTCTCCCTCTCGCGCGATCCCGAGCAGGTGGTGAAGGTCAGCTTCAGCTACCTCGCCGCGCGGCAGCTCCAGTTGGCCGTCGAGGTGCTGGACACCGCGCGCAGGAACACCGACGAGCCGCGGCTCCACTTCTACGCCGGCCTGGTGCACGAGCGGCTGCGCGCCTGGCCCAGGGCGGCCGAGGCCTTCGAGGCCGTGCCCCGCGAGGTGGGCGAGCTGTACTTCGAGGCCCGCCTGCACCGGGCGATGTGCCTGTCCGCGGCCGGCCACCCCAGGGCCGCGCTGGAGGCCTTCAGGAAGCTCAACGACGAGCGGCCCGCGCTCTCCGGCCTCGACGCCGGCTGGGCCCGCGCCCAGGAGCGGGCCGGGCAGCCGAAGGAGGCCGAGGCCCTGTTGCTGCGCGCCTTCGCGAAGAGCTCCGAGCCCGACGTGCTCGAGGCCTTGACCGGCTTCTACGAGCGACAGGGGCGCGTGGGCGAGGCGGTGACGCTGTTCTCCAACGCGCTGGCGAAGAGCCCCGGCGACGACGCGCTCCTCTTCGCCCTCGCCGCGGCGCTGGAGCGCAAGGGCGACTGGCAGAGGGCCGTGGAGAAGATGCGCCTGGTGCTGGACGCCAACCCCGGCAACGCGGCGGCGATGAACTTCATCGGCTACACCCTGGCCGACCGCGGCGGCGATCTGGAGGAGGCCGAGCGGCTGGTGAAGAAGGCGCTCGACTCGCGGCCCGACTCGGCGGCCTTCCTCGACTCCATGGGCTGGGTGCACTTCAGGAAGGGCGAGTACGAGAAGGCGGTCGATCTGCTCGAGCGCGCCGTCGAGGAGTCGCCCGACGAGGCCACGCTGCTCGAGCACCTCGGCGAGGCGCTGGCCAGGAGCGGCAAGAAGGCGAAGGCCGCCCAGGCGTACGCCCGCGCGCTCGAGCTGCTCAAGGCCAACCCCGACTCGGCCGAACGCAAGGGCCAGCGCGCCGATCTCGAGCGCAAGCTGAAGTTACTTACCAGCGAGGCCGCCGGTCGCTAAGGTACCGGGCCCAACAAGGCCCCCATGCCCCGCAAAGACGAAGGCTTCTTCAGCTCGAAGGACAGCACGCGCCTGTACTGGCACCTCGCGCTGCCCGACGCGCCGCCCACGGCCTTCGTCGCCATCGTGCACGGCTACGCCGATCACACCGGCCGGTACCTGCGCACCATCGACGCGCTGGTCGCCCGCGGCTTCGGGGTGATGTCCTTCGACTACCGCGGCCACGGAAAGGCCGACGGGAAGCGCGGCGACGTGGAGCGCTTCGAGCGCTTCATCGACGACCTGGAGGCCTTCTGGGCGAAGGTGCGCGCCGAGGCGGGCTCCACGCCCACCTTCGTGCTCGCCCACAGCCACGGGGCGCTGATCGCCACCCACTGGGCCCTCAAGCGGCCCGAGGGCCTCAAGGGGCTCATCTTCTCGTCGCCGTACTACAAGCTGGCCTTCGAGCCGCCGGCGGTGAAGCTGTTCGCCGCGCGGCTGATCAAGGGCCTGCTGCCGGCGCTCCACCTGGGCAACGAGCTCAAGGCCGACCAGCTCTCGCGCGACGAGGCCTGGCAGAAGGAGACGCTGGCCGACCCGCTGTACTTCCACGTCACCACGCCGCGCTGGTTCTTCGAGCACACCGCGGCCCAGGCGGCTCTGGCCAGCCGGGGCACCGATCTGACGCAGCCGCTCTTCGTGGTGGCCGGCGATTCGGATCCGATCGCCTCGATGCCGGCGGCGCGGGCCTTCTTCGAGACTGTGGCGTCGCGGGACAAGACGTGGAAGGAGTACGCCGGCTTCCGGCACGAGGTGCTGAACGAGGTAGGTAGAGAGTCGGTGTGGGACGACATCTCGCAATGGATTTCCGCGCACCGCTGACATACGGTGACGCGGCTCTGGGAGGGAGCTCCAACGCATGGCGCAGGGCGACCAGATCAACATCATCGGCAAGGGCATCACCATCCGCGGCAGCTTGACGGGTGGGGGTGATCTCGTGATCGAGGGCAAGGTGGAGGGGCAGATCAACCTCAAGAACCACCTGACCATCGAGAGCTCGGGCACGGTCGAGGCGGACATCCGCGCCGACGAGCTGACCATCAACGGCACGGCGTCGGGGAACATCGACGCGTCCACCAAGGTGTCGGTGAATGCCTCCGCGAAGGTGAACGGAGACATCAAGGCCCACCGGGTCGTCATCGAAGACGGGGCGGTGTTCAACGGCTCCATCGAGATGGACGTGAAGCTGCCGGACGACATCTGACTTTCCAAAGGACACCAACACCATGGCGAACACCATCATCGGCTCCAGCATCGTCATCGACGGAGAGATCTCCGGTGACGAGGACCTGGTCATCCAGGGCACCGTGAAGGGGAAGATCAGCCTGAAGGAGAGCCTCTTCGTCGAGGCCTCCGGCGTCGTCGAGGCCGACATCGAGGTGCAGAATGTCGACATCGGCGGGCGCGTGACGGGCAACATCAGCGCGTCGGACAAGGTGGAACTCAAGCGCGAGTGCCGGGTGGTCGGCGACATTCGCGCGCCGCGAATCCTCATCGCCGACGGGGCCTCGTTCAAGGGCAACGTCGACATGGACGTGAAGGAGCGCTGAACCCATGGCGACCTCCAAGGAGCTGGGCGGCGCTGGAGACAGCACCGTCATCGGGCCGTCGATCCTCATCAGCGGCAAGCTGACCGGCGACGAGGACCTGACCGTCCGCGGGCGCGTCGAGGGCGAGCTGTCGCTGTCGCGCACGCTGATCGTCGAGCCGACGGGCATCGTGAAGGCGAATGTGGCGGTGCGGAACGCGATCGTCTCCGGGGTGGTGGTGGGCAACATCACCGCGACCGAGAGCGTCGAGCTGACGCAAGAGGGCCGCATGGTGGGCGACATCCGCTCGCCGCGGGTGATCATCGTCGACGGGGCCAGCTTCCGCGGCCGCGTGGACATGGGCAACGCCGAGCCGCGCCAGGCCGGCGAGCGGCCGACCACCGCGCGCCCGATGGTGCGCCCGACGGTGCGCCCGGCCGCCGCGCCTCCGAGGCCGCCGGCCAAGCCCCTGGGCGCCGCGCCGGCGAAGCCCCTGGGTGCCGCGCCGGCGAAGCCGGGCGCCACCGTGTTGGGCAAGCCGCAGCCGCCGCCCGCGCCGGGCAAGTCCGACAAGCCCGCGCCGCCGCCGCCGCCGCAGCCG
>JACRCY010000566.1 GCA_016218785.1 Deltaproteobacteria bacterium | reverse complement strand
TTCTCAGCCGGCGCCGGCCCGGTGGCCGCCGGGTGTGGCCGAAACGGTGACCGAGGCCCGAAATCGGCCATTCGAGGAAGAACTTGCGCATTTGCTCGAGGTTGCGCTGCGAGAACCCCGGCCCAAAGCGATTCGTGAGGTCAGCCGCGAGGCGCTTCGGGACCTCCTCGCCGTAGTCCGCCCGGGCTGCCCCCCGCTGTTCGATCGCGACGATCCGTCGGCCGAGCTCCCAGTACGTCGCGGTCAGGACCGTGTTCACGGCGCGCGCCGCCGCCCGCCTGGAGGCGTCCAGGAAGCGGATCAGATCGCTGACGAGCGCCTCGTACCCGTCGCGTGCGGCCGGCCGCGCGCGGGTGACGGCTTTCCCCACTGGAGACCGCGACGTCATGGCATCCTCATCGCACGCGGTCTCCGGTCGATCAAGCTCCACCTCACGACAGCAAGAGCTGCAGATCCTCGCGCGTCAGGTCCTGCAGCAGGCTGCGGTCGGCGCGGAGGATGGCGTCAGCGAGGTCGCGCTTCGACTGCTGCAGCTCGAGCACCTTCTCCTCGACCGTGTCGCGCGCCACCAGCCGGTAGGCGAACACGCTGCGCTCCTGGCCGATGCGGTGCGTGCGGTCGATGGCCTGGGCCTCGACCGCGGGGTTCCACCAGGGGTCGAGCAGGAACACGTACTCGGCCGCGGTCAGGTTGAGCCCGAGGCCGCCGGCCTTGAGGCTCACGAGGAACACCGGGCACGCCGGGTCAGTCTGGAAGCGCGTGACGCGCGCCGCGCGGTCCCGGGTCTGGCCGTCGAGGTACTCGTAGACGATGCCGTCGTGGTCGAGCGCCTGGCGCACGAGCGCGAGGAAGCTCGTGAACTGCGAGAAGACCAGCGCCTTGTGCCCCTCGTCGACCACCTCGCGCAGGCGGTCGCGGAGGAGGGCGACCTTGGCGCTCGGCCCCTTCGCGAGGCGCGGGTCGAGCAGTCCGCCGTGGCACGCGGCCTGGCGGAGCCGGAGCAGCGCCTCGAGCACGTGGAAGCGGGCCTTGCCGAGGTCGCGGCCGTTGTGGCCGTTGCCGCCGAGGAGGGTCTGCTGGTAGTGCGTGCGCAGCTCCTCGTAGCGGACGCGCTCGGCGGGCTCCAGGTCCACGGTGACGACCTGCTCGGTGCGCGCCGGCAGCTCAGGCGCCACGTGCTCCTTGGTGCGGCGCAGGAGCATGGGCTTGAGCGCCCGGGCGAGCAGGTCGCGCGCGCCCGGGTCGCGCGCGGCGCCCTCGCCCAGGGCGGCGCGGAACACGCTCGCGCTCCCCAACATGCCCGGGTTCAGGAACTCGATCAGGCTCCACAGCTCGCCGAGGTGGTTCTCGATGGGCGTGCCCGACAGCGCGAGGCGCTGTTCCCCCTTGAGGAGGCGCGTGGCCTTGGCCGTCGCCGACGAGGCGTTCTTGATGGCCTGCGCCTCGTCGAGGATGACGCAGTCGAAGCGGACGTCCTTGAGCGCGGCCGCGTCGCGCCGGAGGATGCCGTAGGTGGTGAGCACGAGGTCGGCGCCGTCGAAGTCGAACCCGTCGCGGGCGCGAGCCGCGCCGTCGTGTACTACCACGCGCAGCTTCGGCGTGAAGCGCGCCGCCTCGGCCTGCCAGTTGAAGAGCACCGAGCGCGGCGCCACCACCAGCGACGGGCGCTCGGCCGCGCGCCGCCGAGACTCGAGGAACGCCAGCACCTGCACGGTCTTGCCCAGGCCCATGTCGTCGGCAAGGCAGCCGCCGAGCCCGTGATCGCGCAGGAACTGGAGCCAGCCGAGGCCCGCCTGCTGGTACGGCCGGAGCTTGCCGCGGAACGTGCGCGGCGACGCGGCGAGCGAGACCCCGTCGAACTCGTGGAGCCGTGCGCGGAGCGCGGCGAAAGCCGCGTCGGCCTGGACGTCCTCCTCGGCGGCGAGCAGCGCGTCGAGCAACAGCGTCTGGCTGCGCGTGAAGCGGAGCCCGTCGCCGTGCGCCGCGCCCGCGCACAGGAGCAGCCCGGCCCGCTTGAGCCACTCCTCGGGGAGCACCCCGAAGCCGCCGTCGCCGAGACGGACGAAACGCTCCCCCGAGCGGAGCGCCTGGAGCAGCCGGGGGAACGGCACCACCTCGTCGCCGTAGCTGACGCCGCCGTCTACGTCGAACCAGTCGATGCCGGTCGAGACCGAGATGCGGAACGCGCCGGCGGTGCGGAAGATCGCTTCCTCGGCCTCGACGTGGAACCCCGCCGCGAGCAGCGCCGGCACCACGCGCGGCAGCTTCGTCGCCGGAAGCTCGAAGCCCTGGCCCTCACCCTGGCGCCACCGCGGCGGCGCGCGGAAGCCTTGGTCGTGCAGTACGGCGCGGGCCTGGCCTTCGGCCGCGGCGTCGCGCACGAGGAGCCGCCGTTCGTCGCGCTCGTAGAGCGCCGGCCGGGCATCGCCGGCCGCCACCTCGACTTCCCCGTAGGCAAAGGTGAGCGCGGCGGCGAGGCGCTCGGGCGCCCGGGGACCGGCCCACTCGCGCGGCGCGCGCTTGAGCCGCAGGACCGGGCGCGGCGTCGCCACAACCTCGGTCGGCCGCAGCGCGGGCGGCAGCTCGACCCCGGCCGCCTTCCCCGTCGCGTGCAGGGCCGCGAGGACGTCGTCCACCTCGGCCCGCGGCACGGCCACCTGGCCGTGCTGGCGCAGCAGGATGATCCAGCCGAAATCGCCGGCGAAGTCGAAGCGCGCGGCCCGGCCCCGGAGGAGCACGATGCCACCGCGAAGCAGGAGCGTGGCTTCGCCCAGGGGTACGGCCGCCGGCCGCTCGCCGGCTTCGGCGCTGGCGTCCGCGTCCCGCTCGAGGTGTCCGGCGAGAACATACCCCGCCTCGCGCTCCTCGAGGCGCACGCGCACCGCGATCGGGCGCTCGTCCCACACGCACGGCGCCTCGTCCATGGCGCTCGCGCCCCGGCTCAGGTGGAGGCGCCCCGTGCGGCAGACGTCCGGCAGCACCGCGGCCACGTGGGTCTCGTGGAGCTGGAACGCCGTCGTGCCGAAGTCGTAGCCGTAGCCGCCGTAGTAGCTGTACCCCGCCCCGGCCTCCGGGGCGCCGAGCAGCAGGCCGACGAGCCGCCGGTCCTCGGGGTCCGCGAGGCGCGGGACCTCCGCCCGGCGCAGCCGCACCGTCTGCGGCACGCTCCAGGCCCCGTCCTTGCGCGGCTTGCGGTCCGCCAGGTGCAGCTCGATGCGGTCCTGATCGCGGGCCGCCGCCACGTCGAGGATGTAGAGGAGGCTGCGGCCCCCCAGCCGCCGGGTCGCGTCGCGGAGGATGGCGAGTGCATCGGCCACCGAGGCCGCGTAGGCGCGACCGGCGGCGGTGAGCTGCACCTTGCGTGTCATCCGGTCGAACAGCGTGAGGCCGAGATGCTCTTCCAGCGCCTTGATGCGGTGG
>JACRCY010000569.1 GCA_016218785.1 Deltaproteobacteria bacterium | reverse complement strand
CCCGCAGCCACGGCGACGCATCTTCGGCCCGGGGGATGAAGTGGTGGTCGGGACGGCGGCGCTTCTGGGGGGGAGAGGAAGCGCCGCCCCCCCGCCACCGGGATTCCGGGGTCAGACAGTAGAAGAGTGCCGAGACGACCCCTGCGGTTGCATGAATTCCTCCGCTGGAGGTGCCTCCGCCGGGTCAGGCATTGTGCGGCCGGGACGTCGTTTGGGGCCCGGGACTTGCTCGCGTCACGACATGGTGACGGGGACGGCGGTGGCTCTCAAGGGGGCAAGGGCGCCGCCGCCCCGTCACCGGTGATGCTGGCTCAGATCGTCGGGCAGGGATCGCCCAGGTTGCGGTCGACGCAGATCAACTCGCTGCCGTAGCTACAGCAGTTGTCGGGGTTGCGGAAGCTGTCGATCGCGTCGCAGCGCCACACCGTCTCGTTCTGGTCGCACGGGCACGTCAGGCACGGCCCGGCCGAGTAGTAGGCCCGGCAACCGTAGAACGGAATGCAGACCTCGTCGCGCGCGCACTGGGTGCCGCAGCCGCCGCAGTGGCGCGGATCGTTCGCCAGGTCGACGCACTGGCCGTTGCAGTTGGTGCGGGGGAAGGTGCACGCTGCGGCGCAGGTGCCGCCGTTGCACCGCGGCGTCCCGCCGCCGCACGGCGTGCTGGCGCACCCGTTGCAGTTGTTCGGGTCGGCGAGGAGGTCGGTGCAGACGCCGTTGCACAGCGTCAGCCCCGGGCGGCACACGCAGGCGTTGGCGACGCAGTACTGGTCGCGGTTGCATTGGTGCCCGCAGCTGCCGCAGTTCTGGGGGTCGGCGGTGAGATCGTGGCACTGGCCGTCCCCGTTGCACTCGAAGAGGCCCCACGCGGCCGGGATGTCCCAGGCGGCGGTGCCGGTGTCGCACAGACACTGGCCGGCCGTGCAGCTCGAGAACCCAGGCGCGGTGCATTGGTTGGCGCAGGTGCCGCAGTGGTTGTCGTTGGTCTGGAGGTCGACGCAGCCCGCGCCCGGGCAGTACGTGAGGGACGGGTTGGTGCAGGCGCACTGCCCCGAGACGCAGGTGGAGCCGGGACCGCACTGGCGGCCGCAGCTCCCGCAGTTGGCGGGATCGGTCGCGACCGCGGCGCAGTACCGTGTGGGCCCGGCCGGCGGGCAGGCCACCAGGCCGCCGGACGTGCACACGCACAGTCCGGCCTGGCAGGTCGCGTTCTGGCCGCACGCGAAGCCGCACGCGCCGCAGTTGTTCTGGTCCGTCTGGAAGTCCACGCAGGTGTTGTTGCAGACGTTGGGGGCGCTGACGGGACACGCGCACTGGCCGCTGACGCAGGACGCGCCCGTCGGGCACCGGCGGCTGCACATGCCGCAGTTGTTGGGGTCGCTCGACAGGTCGGAGCAGCCGCTCGGGCAGGTCACCTGCCCGGCCGGGCACTGGCAGACCCCGGGCGGGTTCGGGCCGCAGATCGCGCCCAGGTTGCACGTGTGACCGCAGGTGCCGCAGTTGGCGGGGTCGGTCAGCAGGTTCGTGCACACGTTCTGGGCCGCGCAGAGGTCGGGAGCTCCGATCGGGCAGTAGCACTGGCCGCTGATGCACTGTCCGCCTGCGGCGCACGCCGTGCCGCATCCGCCGCAGTGGGCCGGGTCGCTCGAGCTGTCCACGCACTGCTGGCCGCAGGTGATGAGCCCCGGCAAGCAGGCGCACGCCCCCGGCGACACGCATTCCTGCTGGGCGCCGCACTGGGTGGTGCACTGGCCGCAGTGGAGCGCGTCCGTGGTGAGGTCGACGCACAGCCCGCTGCAGTCGGTCAGGCCCGTGGCACAGCGGCACTGCCCGGCCGCGCACGACTTGCCTCCGCTGCAGGTGGTGCCGCACGTGCCGCAGTTGCCGTTGTCGGTCTGGTTGTCGACGCACACGCCCGTGCACGGGATGGTGCCGGTCGGGCAGCGACACTGGCCCGCCTGGCACGAGGCGCCTGCGGCGCACAGAGTGCCGCAGGCGCCGCAGTTCTGCGGATCGGTCTGCCGGTCCGTGCACACACTGCCGCACAGGTCGGGCTTCGGCGCCTGACAGCCTGCCTGGCACTGGCCGCCCACGCACGCGCTGCCGGGGCTGCACGCGAAGCTGCAGGAGCCGCAGTGCTGCGCGTCGCCCATGAGGTCCACGCACGACCCGCCGCACAGGACCTGGCCGGTCGGACACTGGCACACTCCCGCCGCGCAGCTCGCCCCGGTCGAGCACACCGTGGCGCAGCCGCCGCAGGCGCCCGGATCGGCGGCTGGATTGCGGCACGCGCCGCGGCAGTCGATGGCCCCGGCCGGGCACACGCACTGGCCCGAGACGCAGTCGCGGCCCGTGGGGCACGCGTTGTCGCAGGCGCCGCAGTTGAGCGGGTCGGTCATCAGGTCGGCACATACGGGCCCGGGGCCGCAGTAGGTCCCGGCCGGGCACGGGTTGAGCACGCACACGGAGCCGACGCAGATGTCGTTGGGGCCGCAGGCCTGGCCGCAGCCGCCGCAGTTCGCGGGGTCGGTGCGGGGGTCGATGCAGGTTCCGCTGCACGCGATCTCGTTGGCGGTGGTGCAGCTGGTGGCGCAGGCGCCGCGGTCGCACAGGCCGCTCGCGCACGCGTTGCCGCAGGCGCCGCAGTTCTGCGGGTCGTGCTGGAGGTCGGTGCAGGCGCCGCTGCACGCGGTCTGCATGGGGTTGGCGCACACGCACGCGCCCGAGGCGCACACCTCGTCGACGCCGCACGCGTGACCGCAGCCCCCGCAGTTGGCGGGGTCGGCGGCCAGATCGGCGCAGGTCGACCCGCACAGCACCGTGGTCCCGGTACACCCCTGACAGACGCCGGCGGAGCAGACCTCGCCCGCCGGGCACGCGTGGCCGCAGGTGCCACAGTTGGCCGGATCGGCCTGGACATCGACACAGGCCCCGCTGCAGTCGGTGAACGGCGCCGGGCAGCCCGCGTCCTGTTGCGGCGAAGCGTCCGCCTGCGGCGGGCCGTCCGCCTGGGGCGCTGCGTCGGTCTGCGCGGCCGGCGAGCCCCCACCACATCCCGAGACGAGAAGCCAGAGTCCGAACCCGACGCCAAGCGCAAGTCGCGTCATTCGAGTCCTCCCAACAGTCGTATGGGACAGTGCCGGCCGGATCACGGAGGTTGCATGGAAAGTGACGGTGACGGAGGTGCCATCGCTCCCGGGTCTGGGTGGTGGGCCCTCGGCAGTCGGTGTACAAATGCTCCATGGGCGCTTCCCGCAGCGCGATCGTGCTCGCCGTGCTCCTCATTGGAGCCCCGGCGCGCGCCGCGGACGCGCTGCTGTTCCTCGGCTCGCCGGAGCACGACGAGGCAGAGGAGCGCGCGGTCGTCGAGGCCGCCATCATCTACACCCGCGATCTGGGCGTCACCATCCGGGTGCTCCCCCGCGCCCCGCCCGCCGCCGTCTCACCCGAGAGCGTGGCCGAGGTCGCGGCGGTCGCCCGCGCGGGAGGCGCTCGGCTCGTCTTCTGGTACGCGCCGCGGACGCGCGGTGTGACCGCGGCCGGCGTCGTTCTGTACACCGTCGGCCGCGACGGTGTCCACGAGACCCACGCGTTGGTGGTGCCCGGCCCTGCAACGCCCGAGCTGCACCGGGCGCTGGGCCTCAAGCTCCGCGCCGTCTTGACCGGCGCCGCCCGCGCCGAGCCCAGCGTGCCCATGCCGCGGCCTTCCGTCGCGCCCGGCGCCGGCCCGCTCAGGCCGGGCACGCCGAGCGCGGCGGCCGCGCCCACCAGCGCTCCGGCTTCGCCAACGACGGGGCCCCCGGGGACGCCGCCGGCGAAGAGTCGGCGGCTCCGGATGCGCCTCGCCACGAGCTACTGGCTGACCGTCCCGGCGTCAGGGACGCTCCTGCGGCAGGGCCTGGCGGTCGAGGCTGCGGCCCAACCGCACCCGCTCGTCGAGGCGCACCTCGGGCTCGACCTCACGACCAGGCCGGCAGTCACCGGCGCGAGCGGCGTCGCGACCCTGCTCGATCTACCGATCCGCGCAGGAGCGCGCCTGCTGCTGCGCCGCGGTCGGTGGGCCCTCGGGCTCGGTCCGGTCGTCAGCCTCCACGTGCTGTCGGCCACCGGGCTCGCGACCGATGGCACCGCCGGCAGCTCGACCCAGGCGACGGCCGGGCTCGGCGCCGTGGCCGTGGCACGGTTGGAGGTTTGGAGCCACATGTCGCTCGATGTACGCCTGCTCCTCGAGCGCACTCTGCCGCACACCCGTTTCCTGCTCAACGGTGCGCCGGCCATCGACGACGGCACGCTGCTCGTGGGGGTGGGCGTGGGCGTGAGTTTCGTGGCACCATAAGGGTGAACCCGATCCCGGCCCTTCGGGCACTATGGAGATGATGGGCGCGCGCATGGGCCCGCAGCCGCTGAAGACCGACGAGACTCGCCTGCTGCAGGCGTGCCGCACGGGCGACGCGCAGGCCCTCGACCTCTTCTACCGGACCCACGTGGACCGCGTGGCGGGCGTCCTCGGTCGGCTCGTCGGCCCCACTCCGGACCTCGAGGACCTGGTGCAGGCGACCTTCGCGCAGGCCCTGCAGAGCCTCACCCGCTTCCGCGGCGAGTCCAGCCTGTCCACGTGGGTGATCCGCATCGGCGTCCACCTCGCGGCGCATCACCTCCGTCGCGGGCTCCGGCGCCCGGTGGCGCTGGAGGTGCTGTCCGACCATGACGAGCTGTCCGACCCCCGTGCCCCCGCCGATCGCGAGCTCGACGCTCGGCGTCTGGCCCACCGCATCGACGGCCTGCTCGACAGCCTCTCGCCCAAGCGCCGCATCGCCCTCCTGCTCTACGTCGTCGAGGGCTACTCCGTGGACGAGGTGGCGGCGCTGACGGGCGCGAGCCGCGCCGCGACCAAGTCCCGCATCTGGTTCGCGCGGCGCCAGCTGCTCAAGCTGGCCCGCCGCGACCCGGTGCTGCGCGCCATCGCGCCACGGCGGGAGGCGGGCTGATGCGGCTCGAGTGCCTGCGCACCGACTCCCTGATCACCAAGGCGGTGGCCGGCCGCGCCAGCGAGGCCGAGTTGCTGCGGCTGGATGCCCACCTCGAGACGTGCTCGGCGTGCCGCGAGAAGCAGGCCGGCTTCGAGACGCTGCGCAACCTGCAGGAGCGGGAGGCCCCCCGCCTGTCGGACGCGGCCCGGGAGCGCGTACGCCGCAAGCTGTTCGCCACGACCCCGCCGGGCGCGGGTGCGCCGGCGCACCACCGACGCTGGGCGCCGTGGGCGGTCGCGGCCACCGCCGCCGGCGTCGCGGCCGTGGGCCTGATAGTCGCTGCACCGTGGAAGAGCCGGACGGTCCCGCCCGGTGCCGCGCCCCAGGAAGCCGCGGTGACCGTGGGCACCCGGGGCGCCGGCGAGGCGACCGTCCTCGAGCCCGGGCCCGCTGGCAAGGTGGTGCTCGACGAGGCCGTGGTCGAAATCGAGCCGGGCACCGAGGCCCTCTGGCGCCCGTCGGCACGCACGGTGGAGCTGCGGGCGGGCGCGGTGATCGTGGACGTTGCCCCCGGGAGGGGCCCCGGCTTCCGCGTCCGGACGCCCGCCTTCACGGTCCAGGTGGCTGGCACCCGGTTCCGCGTCGACCTCGGCGGCGTGGCCACGGAGCGCGGCCTCGTATGGGTGCTGGGGCTGGACGACCGTCGGCTGGCCGAAGTGCCGGCCGGGAGCCAGTGGCGCGCGGCGGCGACCGCCTCGCAGCCGGTCGCGACGGCGGCCGTGCCGCCGCCGGCTCAGGCGCCCCGCGCGAACGGAACTCGGGCTCCGGTCGAGCGGCCGACGCGGCCCGCGGCCGAGCTCCTGGCGGAGGCGCGCCACGCGCTCTCCAAGGGCCGCGTCGACCACGCGCGCGCGCTGGTGCGGCCCCTGCTCACGGAGCGCGGTGGGGTGGCGGTCGAAGCGCACTCCGTCCTGGCCGAGTCGTACCTGGTCGCGCACCAGCACGGCGAGGCGATCCGGCGCTACCGGATCGTGGCCCGGGACTTCGCCGGCACACCGCAGGCCGAGAGCGCGCTCTACGCCATCGCCCAGCTCGAGAGCGAGCGTGGCGACCGCGACGCCGCGGCGCAGGCCCTGCAGCGCTACCTGACCCGCTACCCCGCCGGCCGCTACGCCGCCGAGGCGCGGCAGCGGCTCGCGCGCTTGTCCGCGCCTGGTCGATGAGCCGCGTCTCGATCGCAGTGCTGGCCCTGGTCGTAGGGTGCAGCCGGGACGTCGAGTTGATCGCCGGGCGCGACGGGGGCCCGCCATCCGGCTGCGACCCGCCCTACCGACTGTGCAGCGGGGCCTGCGTCGACCCGCGCAGCGATCCCGTGCACTGCGGCGGCTGCGACACCGTGTGCGGGGGTGCGACCCCGGTGTGCTCGACCGGCGCCTGCGCCGCGACCTGCGGCGCGGACCTCGCGAACTGCAGCAACCGGTGCGTCGACCTGTCGACCACGCCGGCGCACTGCGGCGGGTGTGACCGGGTCTGCCCGAGCGGGCAGTGCTCCGGAGGCCAGTGCGCGTGCCCGACCGGTACCGTCTGGTGCAAAACGGGATGCGTGGACCTCACCACCGACCTCGGGAACTGCGGTGGCTGCGGAAAGGAGTGCGGGACCGGCTCCTGCGTGAGCGGCCAGTGCGTCTGCGGGGTGACGTCGCAGCAGTGCGGCGAGGCGTGCACCGACGTCCGGTTCGACCCGATCAACTGCGGCGCCTGCGACCACCCGTGCGGCAACGCCGAGGCATGCAGCGGCGGCGAGTGCGCGTGCCGGACGGGGCTCACCCGAGTGAGCACCGAGTGCGTGGACCTCGCCACCGACCCCACGCGCTGTGGCCCGAGCCAGCTCGTCTGCGGCGACGCGACGCCTTCGTGCCAGGACGGAGCCTGCGTGGCGGAATGCAGCGGCGACGTCGGCGCCTGCGACGGCGCATGCGTCGACCGGCAGCGGGACGCGCTGAACTGCGGCGAATGCGGCCACCGCTGCGCGGTGAGCCAGGTGTGCGTCGAGGGCGAGTGCTTCGACTACCAGGTGAGCGGCGCGGCCAGCTGCGCCCCCTCGCCTTGCGGCGCCAACCGTCTCTGCTGCCTCGTGCCGCCGATCACCCCCGCCATCTGCGTCAACGGCGACGCCCCGCGCTGCCCGACCTGAGCGGCGCCCGCCCGCTCACCGACCACGTGCCGGCCACCGAGCGGCGAGCGTCCGTCGAGTCCGCGCGGCCCTCCTTCAACCTCCCACTTTCGACATTGAACGCGACGCGCAGCGTCACTGAAGGAAGCACCCACCGGCCGCCCTGTCGGGGAGGGACGGCCGGTGGGCTGTGGCCTCACGGATTCAGGGGGAGAGAAGCGCCGTCAGGCCGAAGCGACCGCGACGGCAGCGCCGCCGCGGTGAAGCCGGGCTACTGGTGCACGTCCGCGATGGCCGCGACCTTGCCCGGGCCGTGGCACAGCATGCACTGCTCGATCTTGCCCGCGGCCGCAGCGCGCGTCTCGTAGAACGAGCCGCCGTTCATGTCCATGTGGCTGAGCGCGAGCGGCGTGTCGTGGCAGGCCGAGCAGGCCGACACGATCGGGCTCTTGACGAGCGTCGTCGAGTCGGCCTCGCACGGGGCGTTCGTGGTGCAGGTCTTGAACGTCTCCGAGCACTGCGTGGTGGAGCCGGTGGTGCAGGTGCAGCCGCCCGAGCAGTCGGTGACCACGTTGTTGATCTTGACCACGCGGGTGGTCGTGAGGGTCGTGGTGCACGGGGCCGTGGTCGTGCAGGTGCAGGGCGCCGCGATGCTGCACGGGTTGCCGCCCTGGGTCCCGTCGTTGCCGGTGGGATGCGTCCTGGTGACGTCGCTGGTGGCGTACCCGAAGCCGTAGTCCGTGGCGTTGGTTCCATCGACGTACGGCGAGATCGCGTAGTAGCTGCTGCTCTGCGACGGGAGCCCGCGGAAGCGGCCGGTGGCTACCGTGCTCGCGAGCATGTTCGGGATCGAGTCGAGGACACCCGAACCGCTGAAGTCGTAGCCGCCCGACACGTGGCAGGCGGAGCAACTGTTGATCGGGCCCGGGAACTCGACCTCGCTGTAGCCGGCGGGGTCGACGGCGTGCCAGGTGAAGTCCACGCTGCGCTTGCGGGCGCCGTGGATGGCGTGGATGAAGTCCTTGGAGTTGGCGGACCAGGCGCTGCTCGTGCGGTTCGGGGTGTGGCAGAAGGCGCAGGTCGGGCCGTCGTTGCGCTGGCCGGCGTGGAACGTCGGGGCCGCGCCCAGGGTCACGTGGCAGGTGAGGCACTTGACGTTGTCGACGATCGTGCGGCGGGCGTTGGAGCCCGTGGCCACCTTGTAGACGTCGGCGGCCGGCACGATGAGACCGCCGGTTCCCCGCCCATCGGCGATCGAGGTGTAGGGGTAGTCGGTCAGGTTGATCTGCGTGAGCGGCTGGGTGGCCGTGCTGAAAGTCGGCGCGGAGCCCAGGCTGTAGGTGTAGCCCACGCCGCCGTAGATGCTGGTCGCGCCGGTCGGGACCTTGGTGCCGGTCAGCGTGATGGTGTAGAAGCCGTTCGCGTCCTTGTCGGTCCAGGTGGCGGTGGTGGTGGCGGTGGCGCCGTTCCACACCTTCTTGACGTAGGTGCTGGCGCTCGCGTTCCAGTCGACCGGGGCGGCGATGCCGTCCTGCGGCTCGGCCCAGACGAAGTACACGCTCGGCGCCCCGACGAAGCCGGGCATCATCTCGGTGGTGACGCCCGCCTGGTAGGTCTGGAACACTACGTCCGTCCCGTTCCGCTTGAACTTGAACTTGATCTGCGGGTTCTTGTAGTTCGGCGACGACGGGCTCGCGTCGACCAGGGTGACCGAGTCGATGGCGTACGTGATGACGTCCGCGCCGGTGGGGACGTAGCCGGCCGCGGCGAGCCAGGCGGCGTTGGTGTTGCTGTTGGTGCCGCCGACCCAGACGTTGTTCGGGTCGGGCTCGGCCACCGGCTTGTGGTAGCCCTTGATGTCGTCGGCGGAGTGGCAGCCGGTGCAGGTGCCGTCGGCCTTGACGCCGCCCGTGTGCCGGCACGGCGCGGGGAGGTCGTCGCGCGACGAGACCGAGTAGGCGTCGCCCGAGGCGATGGCGAACGGCAGCTCTCCGTGGCAGGTGATCGCGGTCGCGGTGTTCGACTTGACCGCGCACTTGAACCCGTTGTTCACGCCCGAGGTCATGGTGAGCGTACCGCGCGCGAACTGGTTGGCCGTCCAGGTCTGGGTCGAGTCGGTGAGGACGCTCGTGGTGCCAGCGGCCGAGGCCGTGCCGGTGACGGTGGTCACGGCGGTCATCGCCCGCGGGCTGGCGCAGACCGGCGGCGTGGTGGTGGCGAAGTCGACGTAGTCGTGGCACGAGCCGCAGGCCTTGATGGTCGGACGCGACTGAGCCTGACCGCCCTGGGCCGCACCCTTGTGGCACGCGTCGCAGTTGCGGATGTCCTGCGGGTAGGTGGCCTCGATGGCGTGGAAGATGTTGGCCGGCTGGAGGAGCTCGCCGCGGTGGATGCGGTGGACGAAGACCATGGCGTCCGCCGCGGGGTTGCTGGTGCGGGCCGGGTTGTGGCAGACGTCGCAGTAGTTCGCGTCGATGCGGCCGCTGCCGTGGAACCCGCCGGTGGAGGTGTTGCCCTCGGCGGTGAAGCCGCGGTGGCACTTGTTGCAGCCGTCCGTGGACGCGACCTCGCGCCCCACCGGCGTGCCCGTGCCGCTCGGGATGAAGTTGTGCTCGAGGTTGACGGCCGTGAACGTCTTGGGATCGGTCGTCGTGACCACGTTCGTCTGGCGGGTGGCCTCGATCCAGATCGTGTGGGTGTCGTCCAGGTGGCCGGAGTCGTAGGCGACCGCCTTGTAGAGCACGCCGTTCGGGGTGCCCGAGAGGTTGGTCTGGGCCACGTCAGCGGCGGGGAACGTGTAGGTGTAGTCGCCGGCCCCGACGCCGTTCTCGACGAGCGTTCCGACCGCCGGGGTCTTGGTGCTCGTGCCGGTCACCGGGTCGGGGTTGTACGCCGTCGGCCGGAAGACCGTCGGCGCCGAGGTCGAGTTGTACGTGGTCAGGACGTTGTACGGGAGCACGTTGGGGGGCGTCGCCGTGTCCTTGGTGATGTAGGAGATCGAGAAGCGCATCGAGACCGGGTTGTTCACCGTGTACACGCCGGCCTTGTCCACCGGGAAGCCGCGGCTGTCCTTGAGGGTGAAGCGCACCGCGGGCGTGCCCGTGGTGGTGACGCTCTTCACCGCGACGACGAGCCCGGCGCTGGCGGACGAGGGCCCGGCCTGGCCGTTGCAGGCGTAGGTCGTCAGGTTCGCGTCGACCTCGGCGGTGTCGAGCACCCCGTTGCCGTTGGTGTCGGGGCCGACCTCGATCTTCACGCCGCCGAAGGGGCAGTTCGCGCCCGCGGCCTCGGACGAGGTCTTCACGAGCATCTGTACGCCCGTCTGGCCGGTGTCGCCGTTGCAGGCGTAGGTCGTGAGGGCCGCGTTCACCTCGGAGGCGTCGAGGACGCCGTTCTCGTTCTCGTCGATACCCACCTCGATCATGAAGCCGCCCTCGGCGCAGTTCGCGCCCGCGGGCTCCGCGGTGGTCTTGACGAGGGTAGTGCCGCCGGCGACGCCCGTGGCGCCGGTCGCGCCGATGCCGCCGGTCGAGCCGGTGGCGCCACTCGCCCCGGCCGGGCCCTGGAGCCCGTCCGCGCCAGCGTCGCCCTTGCAGCCGGTGCCCAGGGGCGCTGCCAGCGCGAGCGCCAGCAGCAAGCCAAGAGTTCGGGTGGTCTTCATGCCTCTCACGTTCGCCTCCTCTATCTCAGGTCCTTGCTCGCCGCGCAGCGCGGCGTGGTCTCCACGAGTCCGACCCGGAAGGTGTGCAAATCGCATACCTGTCCAGTTCCAGGGAAGATGAAAGGCCACTAACGTGATCCTGGCTGGTTAGGCGTGCCTCGGATGCGTGTGAACTCCCCCACTGCGGCATTTGACTCGGGCAGCGTGGGGCATATGCCGCAGGCTCGGGAGCACGAGCTTAGCCGATCTCTACCGACGGCCCAGAGCCTTGAGGAGCTGTGCCCGGGCAGAGGCCAGGTTGAACTCGGCCTGGACCTTCTGGGCTGCGGAGCTGGTGAGCGCGAGCTGGGCGTCGCCCAGCTCGATGATGTTGCCCACGCCGGTCTGGTAGCGCCCCTCGGCCAGCTTCAGGCGCAGGCGCGAGTTCTCGAGCGACTCCTCGGCCGCGCCGAGCGCCGCCTTCGCGGCCCGCACGCCCAGGCGCGCCTGCTCCACCTCCACGCGCACCTGGAGCCGCAGCGCGTCCCGCTGGGCGCGCAGCGACGCCAGGGTCGCCGACGCCTCGCGCTCGAGGCCCCGGGTCTGCAGGCCCGAGAAGAGGTTCCAGCTCAGGGTGAAGCTCGCGTTCCAGTTCCACGCCATGTGGTCGATCTTGTGACCGGCGTCGGTGAGCGACGTAGACAGCCCGAGGGTGGGCCAGTACGCGCCGCGCGCGGAGCGGAGCGTCTGCTCCTGCGCCCGCACCTGCTGGTCGAGCGCGGCGAACTCGGGGCGCGCCCGCAGCGCCAGGGCGACGAGCGGATCGGCGCCCACGCTCTCACCCTCGACGGCCGGCAGGGCCTCGTCGGCCACGTCATAGTCGGTCGAGCCCTCCACCCCCATGGCCTGGTTGAGCTGCGCCTTGCTGAGCTCGTAGCTGTTCTCCGCGTTGATGAGCGACACCCGCGCGTTGGCGCGATCGGCCCGGGCCTGGGCGAGATCGATCTCCGGCTTGGTCCCCACCTTCACGAACCCCTCGACCTGGCCGAGGTGGCGCTCCTGGTTCTCGAGCTGCTCGCGCGCCACCTGGAGCAGCGCCTTCTGCGCCCGGGCGCCGAAGTAGGCCGTGCGCGCGGTGAGGACCACCTGGAGCCGGGTGGCGCGCTCGGTGTGGGCCTGCGCCTCGGCGTTGGCCTGGGACGCGCGCCACTTGCCGGTGGTCTGCCCGAAGTCGTAGAGGAGCTGCGTCGCGGTGAGGCCGAAGTTGAAGTAGTTGGCCGTGTGCCACCAGGCCCCCCCCGATGGGCTCAGGGGCGCCCCCGGCCGCGTCACGCTGTTGTAGGTGGCGCGCTGGTAGGCCGCCGTGCCCGACACCTGCGGCAGCAGCGGCCCGCGCGCCTGGAGGACACGCGCCCGCGCCGCCTCGGTCTGGGCCGCCGCCTGCCGCGCGGTCGGCTGCTGCGCCTCCGCCGTCTTCACCGCCTCGTCGAGGCCCAGCACCCGGCCCGACGGTGGCGCCGCCTCCGGGGCCGCCAGGATCCGCGCGGGGGCCGAGAGGCCCGCGAGCGCCAGCAGGAGCGGTATCGCCTTCATCATTCGTACCTCAGCGCGTCGATCGGGTCGAGGCGCGACGCCTTGCGGGCCGGGTAGAGGCCGAACCCGACCCCGATGGCCGCGGAGAACCCGAAGGCCAGCAGGATGATGTCGGGCCGCATCAGCAGCGACCACCCGAACTTCGTGGCCAGATACTTGCCGGCGCCCAGGCCGAGCGCCACGCCGATGACGCCGCCGATGAGCGACAGGGTGAGGGCCTCGACGAGGAACTGCGCCAGGATGTTGATCGGCTTCGCCCCGACGGCCATGCGCACGCCGATCTCGCGGGTGCGCTCGGTCACGGAGACCAGCATGATGTTCATGATGCCGATGCCGCCGACGAGGAGCGAGACCGCGGCGATGGCGGCGAGCAACGTGGTCAGGGTCTTGGTCCCCTCCTGCTGCGCGCTCGCCATCTCGGTCAGGTTGCGGATGGAGAAGTCGTCGTCGGCGCCGGGCTGCAGGCGGTGGCGGTCGCGCAGCAGCGCACGCATCTGCGCCTCGGCGCGCGCGGTGGCGTCGGCCGAGATGGCCGCGACCACGATGGCCCCGGGGATGTAGTTCCCCAGGCCCCCCTGGATCTTGGCGCGGAAGGTCGAGGAGGGCAGGAAGACCCCGTCGTCGTAGTCCATGCCCATGGGCGACTGCCCCTTCTTCTCGAGCACGCCGATGACGGTGAAGGGGATGTTCTTGATCCGCACCTGCTGGCCCACGGGGTCGGCGCCAGACCCGTACAGCTTGTCGACCACCGTCTGGCCGAGGACCACCACCTTGGTCCCCCCCTCGACGTCGGAGGGGGTGAAGAGCATGCCCCGGCCGATCCGCCAGGCGCGGATGTCGAAGAACTCGGGCGTGGTGCCGGTGACCGTCGTGGACCAGTTCTGGTCCTCGGAGAGGACCGGCGACACGGCGCGGAGCTGAGGCGCCGCGTACTTGACCGTCGGCACCTCGTGCTGGATGGCCTTCAGGTCCTCCCAGGTGAGCGTCGGCAGCGAGCCGAAGCCGCCGTGCATCCCGCCCGCCGTGCTGGTGCCGGGGAGGACGATGAGGAGGCTCGCGCCCATGGAGGCGAACGCCTCCTCGACGCGCGCCTTGGCCCCCTCGCCGATGGCCACCATGGCGATGACCGCGCCGACGCCGATGATGATGCCGAGCGTGGTCAGGAAGGAGCGCATCTTGTTGCGCAGCAGGGCGCGCACCGCCACGCGGAAGACCTGGAGGAGACTCACGTGGCACCTGCCTGCGCGAGGACCGGCTCGCGCCGCTCGTCGGATTGCACCAGGCCGTCGCGCATGGTCACGACGCGGGCGGCGTAGGTGGCGATGTCGGGCTCGTGGGTGACCATGACGACCGTGATGCCGGAGCGGCCCAGCTCCTGGAGGAGCGCCATGACCTCGAGGCTGGTCTTGGAGTCGAGGTTCCCGGTGGGCTCGTCGGCGAGGATGACGTCGGGCGCGTTGACGAGGGCCCGGGCGATGGCGACCCGCTGCTGCT
>JACRCY010000568.1 GCA_016218785.1 Deltaproteobacteria bacterium | reverse complement strand
GCGGGGGCCGCGGCCGCCGACCAGGCGCCGCACCGGCACCTGCCCCTGGCGGGGGTCTCGGACGGCAGCGCCTTCCTCCGCTCGCCCGACGGCACCTTCGTCTTCTTCCCCAACGGCCGCATCCAGGCCGACGCCTACCTGTTCCGGGGCCCCACGGAGGCCTCGACCACCAAGAACACCGTCCTCGTCAAGCGGGCCCGCCTCGAGCTGTTCGGCTGGATCGGCCCGCACTTCGCCTACAACATCGCCGGCGAGTTCGCCGCCAGCCCGCCGGCCGGCGCCGACCCGATCGCGCCCAGCGCGCTGGCCACCGCCGACAACTGGATCCTCGCCGCGCCCCTCTCCGGCAAATGGCGCGACACGCTGCTCATCTACCTGGGCCAGTACGACCTGCCGTTCGGGCTCGAGAACCGCACCTCGGACAAGTGGTTCGACTTCATCGAGCGCTCGATCTCGAGCACCTTCGCGGTCCCGCCGAAGAAGGACCTCGGCCTCATGGTGTCGGGCATCCTGCCGAACCAGCTGGTCCACTACGTCCTCGGCGTCTTCAACGGCGAGGGGTCGAACTTCAAGAACGTCGACAACCGGTTCGACGTGCTCGGCCGGGCCTGGATCGCGCCCCTCGCGCTCACGCGCCCGAGCCCCGCGAGCCGCATCACGATCGGCGGCTCCTTCTGGATCGGCGACCGCAAGGACGGCTTGCCCTACGCGGCGCAGAGCACCGCGGGCGGGTTCAAGTTCCTCGACCCGAGGTGGACCTCACCCATCGACAGCCGCACCCCGTTCGAGCTCCACCAGAACGGTGACCTCCGCGCCTACGCCGTCGAAGTCGACGCCCCCATCGGGCACCGCCTCGGCCTCCGTTTCGAGTTCCTCTACAAGGACCAGGAGCTCTCCGAGTACGACATCACCTCGACCGCCAGCGGCAAGATGACGTGGGTCGGCGGGGCGCGCCTCAAGGGCTGGGCGCTCTACGGGGAGGCCTGGGGATGGCTCCTCGGCGACGACCGGCTCGTCGGCCGGCCGAACGTGCAGACGCCGGCGCGCCTCGCGCGCTTCGGCGTCAGCCGCCCGCGCCACGGCCTGCAGCTCCTCGCGCGCGTCGAGCGCCTGGACGAGAACATCACCGCCGACACCCCGGCCAACGGCAACCCGCTCCTGGGGCACACCCGGGTGACGAGCCTGGAGCTGGGTGCGGTCTACTGGTACACGCGGCGCTTCCGCGTGCTGTTCAACTACGACCTCAACCTGTTCGGGAGCGCGGCGCCCGGCGGCGGTCCCACCGCCAACACCTCAGCGGTGTGGACGAAGCTGGGCGGCAAGCACTGGGAGCACGAGTTCCTGCTCCGCGCCGCCATCGCCCTGTAGCGACGGGGGGCGGGCCGCAGCCTACGGCAGGAGCACCACGCGCACCCTGAAGGCCGCCGTCTGGCCCTTCATGTCGGCCGCATTCGAGCCGCCCACGTGGATGAACCACTGCCCCTCGGGCAGCGCGACGCCCGGCGCGAACTCGAGCAGGATCTCGCCGTCGTTCTCGCTCAGCTCGACCATCGCCTGGCCGGAGTCGGGACACCACCCGGTCCCCGTCGAGTAGTTCAGCTCGAAGCCCACGGTCGGGTCGAACAGCAGCACGGTCACCACCCGGCCGATGCCGGCCGGCATGGTCCAGTGGTACTTGCGGTCGATCTGCTCGTTGCTGCCGCCCCAGTTGGCCGGGACCGAGAACGTCGCCGCGAAGAATCCGGCCGTCTGGTCGGGATCCTCGTCGAGGATCGGCTCCTGGCCCGCGTTCACCACGAAGACCGGCACCACCTCGCTCTCGCCGCGGTTGCCGGCGGCGTCGTAGGCCGCCACCTGCAGCGAGCGCACGCCATCGGCCGCGGCCGTGCTGTCCCAATCGATGGTGAAGGGCTCCTGGGTCGACTCGGCCACCGCGACGCCGTCCACCAGCAGCTCGGTGCGGACCACCGCGCGGTCGTCGGTGGCGAACATCGTCACGACGCGCGCGCCCGCGACCACGTCGTAGCGGCCCAGGTCGAGGGTCACCACCGGCGCCGTCTCGTCGGGCGGTCCCGCGTCCTCCTGCACGTGGGTGGACCCACCGCCGCAGGCAGCGGCCGCGACCATGGCGACGAGTGCGATGGCGACAACGAATGACCGGCTACGCATCGAAGACCTCCCCTCGGCGGCGCCCTCTGGCGCCGGGTGACGTAGGCTTCCTACACCCGGCCGGGCGGGCGCGTCAAGCTGCCCCGCGCTGCTGGCTCTGGGGCCACAGCCGGCTAGGATCGCGACATGGACCTCGTGCGCATCAGTCGCGACCTCTGTCGGGCGGTGGCCCGCCTGGAGTTCGGCCCGCCCGTGGTGCACGTGTACAACCCGCTGGCCTATGCCCGCGCGCCGCACGAGCGCTACCTGCGGGCCTTCGGCGCCGGGCCGCGCGAGGCGGTGCTGCTGGGCATGAACCCCGGCCCCTTCGGCATGGCGCAGACGGGGGTGCCGTTCGGCGATCCGCACGTCGTGCGCGACTGGCTCGGCATCAGCGACGCGGTGGGGCGCCCCGAGCGGGAGCACCCGCGGCGGCCGATCCTGGGCTTCGGCTCGCCCCGGCACGAGGTCTCGGGCACGCGGCTGTGGGGGTGGGCGCGCGACACCTTCGGCGAGCCGGCGCGCTTCTTCGCGCGCTTCTTCGTGGCCAACTACTGCCCCTTGTGCTTCCTCGAGGCGAGCGGCCTGAACCGGACCCCCGACAAGCTGCCGGCGGCCGAGCGCGTGCCGCTGTTCGCGGCCTGCGACGACGCGCTGCGCGCGCTGTGCGCCGCGCTGCAGCCACGGGTGGTGATCGGCGTGGGGGCCTTCGCCGCGGCCCGCGCCGCAGCCGCGCTCGCGGGCACCGGCGTCCGCCTCGGGCGCATCCCGCACCCGAGCCCCGCCAGCCCGCGCGCCAACGTCGCCTGGGCCGCCGACACCGTGGCCGCGCTCGCTGCGCTCGGGGTCAGCCTGCCGCGACGCTGACGCGCCGCCGGCCCGCGCGCGGGGGCCTCCGCGCGCGACGGACCCCGCGTCACGCCGCCGCGAGCGCCTCGATCTCGGCCACCGTGCGCCGCAGCTCGGCCGCCAGCCCGGCCGGCCCGACCTCGTCGAAGGTCGCGACCAGCGTGCGGTAGTACCAGAGGGTCCCGTCCTTGCCGCCGCGGAAACGCTCCCACAGCGGCTCCCCCTTGGTGCGGTAGTCGCGCAGGATGGCCAGGGCGTTGTGCAGCTTGTCGGCCGCCGACACCAGCCGCACCGAGGCGGACGCCACCCTGAGGTGCGCGAGGTGCGCCTCCTTGCGCTCGCGCCACGGCGGCTTGGGGATCACCTCGGCGTCGGTGCAGCCGTCGACGATGGCGGTGACGCGGTCGCCGAAGCGGCGCCGGATCTCCTCCCGGGTCGCGGCGCCGCCCTGGTCCTCGATGGCGTCGTGCAGCAGCGCGGCGATGGCCTCGTCCTCGTCGGCGCCGTAGTCCAGCGCCAGGGAGGTCACGCCCAGGAGGTGCCCCACGTACGGGATGCCCGACCCCTTGCGGATCTGCTCGCGGTGCAGCTCGGCCGCGAAGGCGAGGGCCTGGATGAAGCGGTCGGTCAGGGAAGTCATGCCGCGTCTCGACGAGCGGCAAAGGTAGCAGGACGCGCCGGGCCCGTCCACCGCCGGGGCCCGCGCTCCGGCCCAGCGCCCCGCCCCGCGCCGCGCCCGGCCTGCTAAGATGCCCCCGCTGGAGGTCGTCATGCACGCTCTCGTGTCGCCCGCGCCACCCCCACGCCGCCGGCTCGTCACGTTGCCCTCCATGGCGCTGGCCCTCGTCGCGCTGGCGCACTCCGCTCCTCCCGCCGCGGCGCAGGCTCCCGCCCCGCGGGCGGCGCCGGCCGAGGAGCCGCGCCTGCGCGTGCCGGGGGACGCCGCCGCGCCGCAGCGCGGCCCGGCCGACGCCCTGGTCACGCTCGTGGAGTTCAGCGACTTCCAGTGCCCGTTCTGCGGCCGGGTGCAGGCGACGCTCACCGAGCTGCAGCAGCGCTACGGCCGGGATCTCCGCATCGTGTGGCGCAACCTCCCGCTGTCGTTCCACCAGGACGCGCAGCCCGCCGCCGAGGCGGCCATGGCCGCCCATGCCGCCGGGCGCTTCTGGTCCATGCACGACCTCCTGTTCCAGAACCAGCGCGCGCTCGACCGGGCCTCGCTGGAGCAGCACGCCACCCAGCTCGGGCTCGATCTCGCCACCTTCCGCGACGCGCTCGACCGGCGCCGCTACCGCGCCGTGGTCGAGGCCGACGCCCGCCTCGCCGCGGCCCTCGGCATCAGCGGCACCCCGAGCTTCGTCATCAACGGCCGCAAGCTCGTGGGCGCGCAGCCGGTGGACGCCTTCGTCACGGTCATCGACGAGGAGGTGGCCCGGGCGCGCCGCCTGCTGGCCGCGCTGGCCCGCGTCGTCGAGGCCGCGGGGTACTCGACCTTCCTGCCACAGCGAGACGGTCTGGAGGCCTACCTCCTGCGCTTCGTCGACTCGCCGCTGAACGTGCGCCCGCTGCGCACCCGCCTGGAGGCGGCGATCTTCGCGGTCGACGTCTACCAGATCGTCGAGCGCTGCGCGGCGGTGGTT
This sequence comes from Deltaproteobacteria bacterium, assembly GCA_016218785.1. GTDB lineage: Bacteria > Myxococcota_A > Polyangia > JACRCY01 > JACRCY01 > JACRCY01. Next base: position 7,370 of record JACRCY010000568.1, on the reverse strand, counting down.
TGCAACCTGAACGGGCGGGTGCCCGACGAAGGCGGGGTCGCGGAGGCGGCGATCGCCTTCGCGGCGGGCCGCCCCGTCGTGCTCTACAAGGACGACCGGCGCTCGGTCTTTGCCGGCCGCGACAACCCGATGGTGACCGCGCTCTCGCCGCTCCCGCCCATCACCGACGTGCGCCGCATCCCCGCGGCGCTGCAGCAGCTCCTCCGCGGCCCGGGCTCGCCACCCGGGGCGGGCGGCGGGCGTCTCCGCGCCGCGGTGAGCACGGGCCGACGCATCTGGAGGGTGATGGAGCGGGCTCCCGCTGCGCTCGGCAAGGACCGGACGGCTCAGTCGCTGGTCGCCGAGATCACGGCCGCCTGCGCCGCACGCGTCAGTGCGCCACGTCGCAGCGGACGAAGCCGATGAAGGCCGCGTCGCGCTGCCCGCCCCGGCTCCGCGCCGACCAGGAGTGGAGCAGGCCGCGCGGGTAGGCGAGCGCCACGGTGGGGACCAGGTTGTGGCTCGAGAAGCGCGTCGCGTCGAGGCGCACCGGCGCGCCGCGCGGCGCGAGCTCGGCGTCGAGGACCTGGATCGCGACCCGCGACCGGCCGAGCGCCTCGTCGGGCAGGGCGGGGTCGCCCTCCTCGGGCCAGACCACGGCGCGGCCCAGGCCCGTGGCCGCCATCCTGATGCCCCCACTCGGCCGGGGCGAGCCCGGGAGGAGCTGCACCGGGCCGGCCAGGCCGCCCTGCGCGTCGAGTGGCGCCAGCCCGCCGCCGGGCCCGTCGTGCACATCTCGAAACCCGCCGGCTGTGGGGTTCGGGGCCCCCGGCCCCGAGGTGCGCGGAGGGCGGGCTTCGCCCGCCCGGAGCGGATCGTCGGGTTTCGAGATGTGGGCTAACCGATGTCGATGCAGACGTTGTTGATGCAGGTCCCGACCGCGCAGGTGCCGCAGCCGAGGCCCGCGCCGCAGCCGTCGGGGAAGAACCCGCACAGCGCGCCCGCCTGGGTGCACGTCGTCGGCACGCAGGTGCCGGGCGGGCAGTCGGGGCAGAGGAGCACGCCCCCGCAGCCGTCGCCCTGCGGCCCGCAGCGTCCGCCGCACGCGAGCGGCGTGCAGACCTGGCACGGCCCACAGTCGATCGTGCCGCCACACCCGTCGCCGCTGAGCCCGCAGAGGATGCCCAGCTCGGCGCAGGTCCTGGTCTGGCAGCCGTTGCCGCCGCACTGCCCGGCGACGCCGCCGCCGCCGCAGGTCTGGGGCGCCGTGCAGGTCCCGCAGGTGAGCGTCCCGCCGCAGCCGTCGGCCCAGGAGCCGCAGGCGTGGCCCAGCGCGACGCACGTCGTCGGGGTGCAGCTCCCCGCCCCGCACTGACCCGGGGTCCCGCCGCCGCCGCAGGTCTGCGGTGACTGGCAGGTGCCGCAGCTCAGGATGTTGCCGCAGCCGTCGGCCCAGGAGCCGCACGCGTGGCCCAGGCTCGCGCAGGTCGCCGGCGTGCAGGTCGAGCCCGCGCACTTGCCGCCCGTGCTGCAGACCTGCGGCGACTGGCAGGTGCCGCAGCTCGCGATGATCCCGCCGCAGCCGTCGGGCGCCGGCCCGCACTCGATGCCCTGGTCCAGGCACGTCAGCTGGCTGCACGTCGGCGGCGGCAGCGTCTCGTCGCACACGGCCGAGGCGAGGTCGAAGAACATGAACTCGAGCGCCTTCTCCTGGGGGCTCATCGTCGTCGAGACGCACTCCTTCGGGAAGCTCGTGCCGCGGTCACCCGACGAGACGTGGATGTCGCTGAAGATGAACCGCCCGCACTGGTCGGCCGGCGCCTGGCCCACGGGCGTGTTGAAGGTGAGGTACTGCGGCGCGTGCGCGACCGGGACCACGGCGGTGCACTGACCCTGGGCGTTGACCGCGGTGCACCGCAGCACGTCGCTGGCGTAGACCCACTCGAGCACGCGCGACGCGTCGAAGCTGGCGACGCTGTTCTTGGTGTCGACGACGGTGAGGTTGCCCAGGGTGGTCGAGGCGCCCACGGTGACCAGCCAGTCCGCGAGCAGGTCGCCTTTCGGGAAGCTCATCACCACCGTCTCGGGCACGTACGCCGAGCCGCCGCTCGAGAACATCCCGATGGACGGGTATACCCAGCTCGCGAGCGTGCTCCAGGCCCCCGTGCCCGAGCCGTTGGTATTGGCGCTCACCCAGTAGTGGTGGTAGTGCGAGGCGAACACGCGGCCACCCGCGTTGGCGTACTGGTACATCGCCGTGAGCGCGCTCGCGGGCTTGGTATTCGAGTACGTGTTGCCCTCGCACGAGAGGATCACGACGTCGTACTGCTGCAGGCTCGCCTGGCTCTGCCAGAGCGTCGTCGCGTCGGGGAAGGTCGCGCCGCCCAGCGCCGCGTCGTACTCGTAGGCGGCGTTCAGGTTCTTGTACTGCCCGGTCAGCCCCTGGGGCTGACCCTTGAAGAGGTTCACGCGTCCGGTGCCGGTCGGGTTGGTGAATTCGCTGTCCGCGATGCCGATCTTGCGGAGCAGGCACTCGAGCGAGTCGTAGCCGCCGGTGCTGAGCGCGATCTTCGGGAGGTCGCCCTCGGCCTTGGTGCGCGGCAGGCGCGTCAGCGCCGCCGCCACGGCGACGTCGGCGCACTGCGAGGTGGTCACCGTGATGCGGCGCCGCCACTTGCCGAGCTGGATCACGACCGGGATGTTGGGGCCGACCGGCATGTTGTCGAGCTGGAAGTGGCCGGTCGCGTCGGTCAGGGTGGTGACCAGCGGCAGGCCGGTCAGGGCCGTGTCGCAGGTGCCGCAGCTCGCGCCGTCGGTGAAAGGCGCGGGCGTGCCGTTCGGCACGTAGATGTAGACGTTCGGCAGCGGACGCAGGCCCGCCGGGTCGTAGACCGTGCCGCTGATCGACGTCGTCCCGCTCGGGCAGGTCACCTGCTGGCACTGGAGGTTGATGCACGTCGCGCCGCCGCCACACCGGTTCGGCCCCCCGCCGCCGCAGAAGTCGGGCGTCACGCAGGTCCCGCAGTCGGTCGTCAGGCCGCCGCAGGCGTCGGACTGCCGGCCGCAGGTCCCGGCCGGGAAGTCCGCGCAGGTCAGGGGCGTGCAGGTCGGGGCCCCGCCGCAGACGTTCGGGGTGCCGCCGCAGCCGCAGCAGTCGCCGCCCGTGCAGGTGCCGCAGTTGGCGGTGACCCCGCCGCAGCCGTCGCTGGCGAAGCCGCAGTTCGCGCCCAGTTCGCCGCACGTCTGGGGCACGCAGGGCGGCGGCGCGCCGCCGCACACGCTCGGCGTGCCGCCGCAGCCGCAGCAGTCCTGGCCGGAGCACGACCCGCAGCTCGCGGTGAGGCTGCCGCAGCCGTCGCTCACGGGGCCGCAGTTCGCGCCCCGGTCCGCGCAGCTCTTCGGGGTGCAGGGCGGCGCCGTGTTGCCGCAGACGTTGGGCCGGCCGCCGCCGCCGCAGAACTCGCCCGACACCTGACACGTGCCGCACTGGACCAGGCCACCGCAGCCGCTGGCCACGGGGCCGCAGTCGAAGCCCATGTGGGCGCACGTGAAGGGCGTGCAGGGCACGACGCCGCACACGTTGGGCGTCCCGCCGCCGCCGCAGATCTCGGGCAGGGTGCAGGTGCCGCAGTTGATGAGCGTGCCGCAGCCGTTGCTCTGCAGGCCGCAGTTGGCGCCGAGATCGTCACACGTCTGCGGCGTGCAGGGGCCGATGCCGCACCGGCTGGGGCCGCCGCCCCCGCAGTACTCCGGATCCGTGCAGGTGCCGCAGTCGATGATGTTGCCGCAGCCGTCCGGCTGCTCCCCGCAGTCGACCCCGAGGTCTGCGCACGACTGAGGAACGCACGGAGGCACGTCGTCCCCGCCGTCGGGGGGCGGCCCGAAGTGCGACGAGTCGCCGGAGCCTCCGTCCGGAATGGGCTCGTTCCCCGCCTTGGTGGGACCGCACCCGAGCCCCAGGAGGCACCCGACCACCCACGTGACCCACGTCGCTCGACACTTCATCATGGCCCACCCCTTCGTCGCTACCTCTCCCAGCCTACACTGGTCCGACCCGCGGTGGAAGTCGCGGCAGGAGCGCTACTCCTCCGCGAGGAAGGGGTACCCGAAGTCGGTGGGCGGGACGAAGGTCTCACGGGACGAAGGTCTCCTTTGCCCCGCCGGCGGCGATTCACTACAATCGCCCCGGCTGCGGCGACCGGCCGCGGCGTGAAGAGGAGGTCCGTGATGTGCGGGATCGTGGGCTACGTCGGGCCGCGGCAGTGCACTCCGATCCTGATCGAGGGGCTCAAGCGCCTCGAGTACCGCGGCTACGACTCCGCCGGGGTGGCCGTGCTCGAGGGGGGCACGACGAGGCTCGTGCGCACCCGCGGCAAGCTGTCGGCGCTGGAGACGCTGCTCGCCGAGTCCAAGCCGACGGGGACCGTCGGCATCGGCCACACCCGCTGGGCCACCCATGGCCGCCCCTCCGAGGAGAACGCCCACCCGCACCGGGTGAACGGCGTGTCGGTGGTGCACAACGGCATCATCGAGAACCACATGACGCTGCGGCAGCGCCTCCAGGGGCAGGGGCGCAAGTTCTCCTCCGAGACCGACCCCGAGATCGTCGCCCACCTGATCGACGAGGCGCTCCAGGGCGGTGCCCCCACGCTGCTGGAGGCCACGCGCCGGGCCCTCGGCCAGGTCGAGGGGGCCTACGCCATCGTGGTGCTGTGGGAGAAGGACCCGGAGCGCATCGTGGTCGCGAAGAACGCCTCGCCGCTGGTCCTGGGCCTGGGCGAGGGGGAGAACTTCGTGGCCTCGGACGTCCCCGCCATCCTGGCCCACACCCGCAGCATGCTCTTCCTCGAGGAGGGGGAGGTCGGCGAGATCACCCGCGCCGGCCACCAGCTCATCGACCTCAAGGGCAAGCCCATCACGCGCGCCCCGAAGCAGATCACCTGGAGCGCGGTGATGGCCGAAAAGGCGGGCTACAAGCACTTCATGCTCAAGGAGATCCACGAGCAGCCGCGCGCCGTCACCGACACCCTGCGCGGCCGCCTGGAGCTCGAGGAGGCCAGCGTCACCCTCGAGGATGTCGCCATCAACACGAAGACCCTGAAGAAGCTCTACCTGGTGGCCTGCGGCACCTCGTGGCACGCGGCCCTGTGCGGCAAGTTCCTCATCGAGGGGATCGCGCGCATCCCGGTCGAGGTCGACCTCGGCTCCGAGTTCCGCTACCGCGACCCGCTGATCGGCAAGGGGGACCTGCTCGTCGCCGTCTCGCAGAGCGGCGAGACTGCGGACACGCTGGCGGCCGTCCGGGAGGCGAAGCAGAAGGGCGGCAAGGTGCTGGCCATCGCCAACGTGGTCGACTCGTCGATCCCGCGGGCGTCCGACTGGTCGCTCTATACCCACGCCGGGCCCGAGATCGGCGTGGCCTCGACCAAGGCCTTCACCACGCAGCTCGCGGCGCTGACGCTGCTCGCCATCCACCTGGGGCGGCGCTCCGGCGCGCTCTCCCCCGAGAGCGCGCGCCAGCTGCAGGGCGAGCTGCTGGCCATCCCCGCCAAGATGCAGGAGGTGATCGGCGGCGCGGCGCAGATCCACGTGCTGGCGCGGCGCTACGGCCAGGCCCGCGACTTCCTGTTTCTCGGGCGCGGCATCAATTACCCCATCGCCCTGGAGGGCGCGCTCAAGCTCAAGGAGATCTCCTACCTGCACGCGGAAGGCTACCCGGCCGGCGAGATGAAGCACGGCCCCATCGCGCTCATCGACGAGCACCTGCCGGTGGTGGTGCTGGCGCCGCAGGGGCCCGGCTACGAGAAGGTGCTCTCCAACCTGCAGGAGGTGAAGGCCCGCGAGGGGAAGGTCATCGCCGTGGTGACGCGCGGCGACGCCGAGGTCGGGGCCCTGGCCGACGAGGTGGTGCTCATCCCGCCGACGTCGCCGTGGCTGCAGCCGCTGCTCACGGTGCTGCCGCTGCAGCTGCTGGCCTACCACATCGCCGACTTCAAGGGGACCGACGTCGACCAGCCGCGCAACCTGGCCAAGAGCGTGACGGTGGAGTGATGTCGCCGCGCTCCCCGCGCCCGCGCCCCACGCCCCGCCGCGCCGCCCCGCCCCGCCTGTCGCACGTGGACGCGCGCGGCCGCGCCCGCATGGTCGACGTCGGCCCGAAGCCCGAGACGGCGCGCGAGGCCGTGGCCGCGGGCACGCTGATCCTGAAGCCGGCCACCCTGCGCGCCATCGCGCGCGGCGCCGTGCCCAAGGGGGACGTGCTCGCGACCGCCCGCCTCGCCGGCATCCAGGCGGCCAAGCGCTGCAGCGAGCTCATCCCCTTGTGCCACCCGCTGCGCCTCACCTCGGTGGCGGTCGACTTCGCGCCCCGGCCCGCGCACGGGACGCTCGAGATCCGCGCCACCGTGCGCGCCCTCGACCGCACCGGCGTGGAGATGGAGGCGCTCACCGCGGTCGCGGTGGCCGCGCTCACCGTCTACGACATGTGCAAGGCCATCGACCGCGGCATGACCATCGGCGCCGTCCGGCTCGAGGAGAAGCGCGGCGGCGCGAGCGGCGAGTGGCGCCGCGGCCGCTGAGCCCGAGCCCGGGCGGGGCGGTGCCGCCGGCGTGGGCACCCTCCTGCCCGGCGCTGCCCGGGCGCTCCCTCCACACGGCCAACGGCGACCGGGTGCATGCCCACGAGTACAACCTCGACGTGCTCTACGGCCGGCCCATCCGACACCGGCCCACACTGGCGGCACCCGCGCCGAGCCCCACCCCGACGCCTGCCAACGGCTAGGCGTCGCCTCGGGCATTCAGGTAGTTACGCTCCCTCCGCCACGTCGCCGAACCGGCCCGCAGCGTGGCCGGCGGTGCCTGCCGCGTGGCGCCCCGCTCCCGCCGCGTCGCGGACCCGGCCCGCAGCGTGGCCGGCGGTGCCTGCCACGTCGCCGACCGGGCCCGCAGCATGGCCGGCCCGGCCGGCCACGTCGCCCCTGCCTCCCACAGCGCGTCCGCCGCGTCGGGCGACACGGTGGACGGTGCCGGCCAGGTGACGGACGGGCCCCGCGAGGCCGCGCGCAAGGCCCACGTGGCGGTGGAGCACTGCCACCCCCTGGCAGATAGCCGCCGCGCGAGCACGGCCGGAACCTGCCGCGGGGCGGAGCCGCGCCGCAGCGTTCTCCACGCGTCCGGCCAGAGGGCCGAGGGGTCCTGCCCAGGACGAAGCAAGAGGGCACGTTGCAGGCGGGGCGATTCCCTGGCTCACACCTGAGCTATTCGCGCTGTGGCCAAGGGATGAAGAGTCATGGGGTAACTGTTCGCGCAGTGACTTTCTCACCCCAAGAATCAGCCTCTCCGAGGGGGTTGAGTGCCATAGGTGCCTGGTCAATTCCGGCAACTTGTAAGCG
>JACRCY010000560.1 GCA_016218785.1 Deltaproteobacteria bacterium | reverse complement strand
GGGACAGCTCGAGCAGGGCCCGGCGCCCATCCACCCCCATGCGCTTCAGTACCACGGAGATCGCGCCCCAAGCCTCAGCACGCGTGGGCGCGCGCCCGAGACGCCATCCAGGGTGGTAATCATGTCCCAGCCCGTCCACCGGTCAGCGCGGGCACACCCTCGACAGCGGCGCGGCGATCTGAGATCGTCGTAGATGCTCACTCCCGATCGGCCCCGGTGTCGGACCCTGGAATGGCCCCGAGAGGAGGCGGCATGCGTCGAGTTGCGTGGGTTGGCGTCGTGGCCAGCGCGATGTTCCTCGCGGTCGGCTGCGGCAGCGGGATCGCACACGGCGATCCCTGCGGCGGCTACGACTGTGGCTGCGGCGACTGCGGCGCCACCTCGGCGCCGTGCCAGTAGCGTCCCGTCGGTAGCGCGCCGCCCTGCCGCGCGGGCGCGCGGGAAGGCGGAACCTCCCCCACCCCCCGGTGTCAGCCGCTCCAGCGGCAAGGACAGCGTCGCGGTGGACCACCCGCCGCGCGGGAGGGCAGCTCCATGAGCGTTGCGCCAGAGGCTGGCGACCAGGGCGGCAGGAAGGCGGTGGACTCCAACCTCAACCTGGTGCCCTACATCGACCTGCTCACGTGCATGGTGACCTTCCTGCTGATCACGGCGGTGTGGACCCAGCTCGCCCGCGTCGACGTGACCCAGAAGGTCGATTCGAACGACCCGGAGGCCGCGCTGCGGTCGCCGCTGCCGGCCACCAAGCTCGTGGTCCAGATCACCGAGGAGGGCTACGTGATCGGCGGGGCGGGCACCGGCGCCGAGCCCAGGAAGCTGGCGAAGAAGGACGGCCGCTACGACCTCGACACGCTGCTCGCGGTGTTGAAGGAGGTCAAGCGGACGGCGCCGGACAAGCGCGACATCCACATCGGGGTCGATGACGGCATCTGGTACGAGCACGTGGTCCGCACCATGGACGCGGCGCTCGCGGCCCACTTCCCGGAGGTCTCCGTCACCGATCTCGCGGCCGCGCACCTGTAGGCCGCGCGATCGCCCGGGCCGTCAATGCCCGTCAGCGTCGCTCGTCTGCAGCTTGTACGGGTAGCTCACGACGACGATGCCGCCGCCCTTCGGGGGCGGGAAGGTGAACTGCGTCACGGCCTGGGCGATGCAGCCCTCGACCGGAGGGTTGCCCAGGGTGCTCGACGCCACGACGGCCGAGGTGACCGCCCCGCTGGCGCCGATGACGAGCTTCACGACCACGGTCCCGGCGAGGCTCGGGTTCTTGACGAGCTCGCGCTCGTAGCAGTAGCGAATCTCGCGCTGGTGCGCGCGCATCACGCCGCGGATCTGGTCCTTCGACAGGAACCCTCCCGGCGGCGGCGCGTCCGCCGGGTCGCCGATCTCGGAGCCGAGCATGGTCCCGGGCGGCAGCTTCTCGAGATCCTTCGGGTCAGCGGGTGCGGGCGCCGACTCGATGAAGCGCGGCGCCGGGGCCGGGGCGGTCCGCGTCGGACCACCGCAGGCGGCCAGGCCGAGGACGACGGCGAGCAGGCCGAGGCACCGCCTCCGCCGGCGGAGGAGGAGCGCCAGCGCCACGAGCGTCGCCCCGGCCACCACCGCTGCCCGCGCGCTCCGCCACGCGATCAGCTCGAGCTTCGGCACGCGTCACCCCCTGGTCCAGGATCCAGGATAGGGGGGCAGTGCCGGCGGTGTCAAAAGGCCAGTGCCCTACCGCCGTTTCTGCCGCCACCGGGCGCCGCGCGGTGTAAGCTCGCCAGGTGCCGTCCCATGTCGGCCACGAGGTCGCGCTTCTCTGCAACCCGCAGGCGGGGGGGCGCTGGCGCGTGCTCGCCGACGTCCTCGACAGCTACGAGGCCAAGGCCGCGTACCGCATCGTCACCGACGACATCGACAACATCCGCGAGGCGCTCCAGAGCCTCGGCCAGCGCGTGAAGCTGCTGTGCATCTACGGCGGCGACGGCACCATCTTCCGCGTCATCAACGAGCTCCTGCGACGCCCGGGCGCCGTGCCGCCGCGGCTGGCCCTCCTCGGCGGCGGCACCATGAACGTGACGTCCGCCTGGTGCGGCATGAGCTCGTCGGCGGGCGAGAACTTCCGCAGCGTGATGCGCGCCTACTTCGCCGACGAGCTGCAGTGGCGCGAGGTCCCGCTGGTGGCGGCGACGAACGGCGGCCGCACCGGCTACGGCTTCACCTTCGGCCTCGGGCCCCTCGTCCGCATCGTGCAACGCTTCGAGTCCAGCCCGAAGTCGCGTGCCCGGGCGCTGTCCATCGCCCTGACGTCGGTCGTCGGCGCCATCACCGGCGTGCCGCGCAGCTGGGCCGCGACCCTGCGCGAGATGGAGGCGCGGCTCGTCGCCGACGGGCAGCAGCTCCCCTTCGAGCGCTTCGCGGCGGTCTTCGCGAACGTCACGGGCGTCATCAACCCGATGGTCAAGCCCTTCGTCGGTGAGCGCACGCGCGACACCTTCCATTTCTGCGCCTACGCGGTGTCGCCCCGCGAGTTCGCCGTCATGGCGCCGCTCCTCCTCCGGGCGCAGCTGCCCATCGATCCGCGCTCCCTGCTCCGCCCGGTGCCGCTGTGGCGGCAGGCGCTCCTGTCGCTGGCCGGACGCGGCGAGCTGCCCGTCGACGAGCGCTACGTGAACCACCCCGCCCGCCACGTCGTCGTCGAGACGACGGAGCAGTGGTACACGATCGACGGCGAGGTCCTCCCGGCCGAAGGGCCGCGCTTCGAGCTCGCGCTCGGGCCGCAGCTCCAGCTCGCCACGCTGCCAGGCCCGCTGCTGCGCCGCCTGCTCCCGTCGGGAGCCCGCCTCCGCCGCAAGCTGGCGCACGCGCCCGCGGCCACGCCGCCCGCCCCCCGACCGCTCCCCAAGGACTGAGCGAGGCCGCGCCGGACCGACGCTGTCGACCAAGGCTTGCGCTGGCACCGGTCTGCGGCATCCTGGTACCCGTGAGCCCGCCGCACGCCGCCTTCGAGCAGGGACCCATCCGGCCCCCGTCCGAGGCCCAGAGTCTCCTGGTCCGGGTCTCGCGCAACTGCCCCTGGAACCACTGCGCCTTCTGCCCGGTCTACAAGGGCAGGCGCTTCTCGCTCCGCTCCGCCGACGAGGTGCTCGCCGACCTGGACGCGATGCGGGAGGTCTACGGCGACCGGCCCCGCACCGTGTTCCTGCAGGACGCGAACCCGCTCCTCAGCCGGACCGACGACCTCGTGCGCGTCGTCGCCGGCATCCGCGAGCGCTTCCCGCGCGTCACCCGCATCACCGCCTACGCCCGCTCGCACACGCTGGCGCGGCGCCCGCTCGCCGAGCTCCAGCGCATCCGCGCCGCCGGCCTCGACCGCCTCCACCTGGGGCTCGAGTCGGGCTGCGACGCCGTGCTCACGCTCGTGCGCAAGGGCGTCACCCGGGCGCAGCAGCTCGAGGGCGGCCGCCGCGCCAAGGCGGCGGGCTTCGAGCTCTCCGAGTACGTCATGCCGGGCCTGGGAGGCCGCGCCCTCTCCGCGGCCCACGCCGACGACACCGCCGCGGCGCTGGTGGCCATCCAGCCGGACTTCGTCCGGCTGCGCACCACGGCCGTGCATCCCGGCACCCCGCTCGCGGCGCTGCAGGCCCGCGGCGAGTTCGTCCCCCTGACCGAGGTCGAGGGCGCCCGGGAGATCCGCCGCTTCCTGGCGGGCCTCGCCGGCGTGACCACGCGCCTCGAGAGCGACCACGTCCTCAACCTGCTGATGGAGCTGCGCGGCGACCTGCCCGCGGACCAGGGGCGCCTGCTCGCCGTGTGCGACCGGTTCCTGGCCCTGCCCGATCACGACCGGGTGCGCTTCATGCTCGCCCGCCGGCTCGGCTGGATCGAGCGGCTCGGGCAGCTCGACGAGCCCGGCGTGCGCGCGGCGGTCGATCGCGTGGTGCGCACCCTCCAGGAGCGGGGGATCGACCCAGAGGAGGCGCTGGCCGAGCTGCGGGCCGGAACGCTCTGACCGGCGGCGGGCGGCGCGCCCGCCGGGGCTTCCCGGCGGTCACGCTCACATGAACCCAAGCGCCACAGTTGGGAGAAGGCCCGGACCCGCCCGTGGGGGAATTCGCGCCCGGACCCGGGGAGTTGCTCGACAAGTTGTGCGCTGCTGGCGGGGAAAGATCTATGGAGCAGGTTTGACGTGCTACCGGGTACCGTG
>JACRCY010000559.1 GCA_016218785.1 Deltaproteobacteria bacterium | reverse complement strand
GCGTGCTTGTCCTCGCCCTCCTTGGGGGCCAGCGCCAGGGCGAGATCGCCGGTCCGCGACACCCCGAGGAGGCCGACCCGCGGGCCGAACAGCTGGCGCGCCTCGGGGTTGCCGGGGATGGCCGAGTAGACGTGGTACGGCGCGCCCTCGAACGCAGCGCCGTAGATGACGCTCGCGCCGTCGGGCGCGAAGCGGGCGCTGGCGATGGCGCCGCGCCGGAAGGAGAGGCGCCGGTAGTGAGGCGCGGCGGGTGCCGGCCGCACCGCGGCGGTCGTCGCGGCCGGCGGGTCCTCCGGGCGACCCGCCTTGCGCCACGAGACGTAGCCGAGCCCCGCGAGCGCGACGACCAGGATGACCGCGCCGAGGGTCGCGGCCGCCGCGCGGCGGGGGCGCGGCGCGAGGGCCGCTGCCGCCGCTCCTCCCGACGGCAGCTCGCTCATGGCCTCCAGGCTGAACGCGAGGTCGCGCGCTGCTTGGAAGCGCTGGGCCGGCTCCTTCTCCAGGCATCGCCACACCAGCCAGCCCACGGCCGCCGGGACGCTGCGCGCGGCCGCGAACGCCGGCGGCTCGTCCTTCAGGATGGCGTGGGCGCGCTCGATCGGGCTCTCACCGGGGAAGGCGCGGTGACCCGCCAGCATCTCGTAGAGCACCGCGCCGAAGCTGAAGATGTCGCTGCGGTGGTCGACGGTCTGGCCCCGCACCTGCTCCGGCGACATGTAGCCCGCCGTGCCGAAGACCGTACCGGCCTCGGTCGCCGTGGGCTCGGCCGGGTCGCTCGCGGCCGCGCCGTTCGCGGCCGCGCCGTTCGCGGCCGGACCCCGGCCGGTCGGGCCGAGCGCCTTGGCCAGCCCGAAGTCGAGGATCTTGAGGCGGCCGTCGCGCGTGACGAAGAGGTTCTCGGGCTTGAGGTCGCGGTGGATGATCCCGTGCTCGTGCGCCGCGGCCAGCCCCTCGGCGATCTGGCGCGCGTAGTCGAGCGCCTTGCGCACCGCCAGCGGCCCGTCGCCCAGGCGGGCGCGCAGGGTCGCGCCCTCGAGGAGCTCGGCCACGAGGTAGGGGCGGTCGTCGTGGAAGCCCACGTCGAACAGCGCGACGATGGCGGGGTGGTTGAGGGCGCTGGCGGCGCGGGCCTCGACCTCGAAGCGCCGCCGCCGGTCGGGATCGCTGGCCGCGCCCGGCGGCAGGATCTTGAGCGCCACGCTCCGGCCGAGGCGCGGGTCGCGGGCGCGGTAGACCTCGCCCATGCCGCCCGCGCCGAGCGGGCCTTCGACCTCGTACGGGCCGACCTTGGTGCCGGGATCGAGTGTCATGAGCCAGCGCCGATTCTAGCCCCAAACGGGGAGGGGCGGCACGGCGTCGCGTGCGGGCTGGTATACTCGCCGGCCGTGGAGCATGATCGGGGGCCGGACCGAGATGACGATCCCGACGCTGGACGACGTACAGCGGGCCGCCGGGCGTATCCTCCCCTCCGTGAGCCCGCAGACGGTGTGCGACGGGCTCCTGACCTCGCTCGGGGAGCTGACCTTCGCCGCCATCCGGGCTCACGTCGAGCGCATCGTCACCGTCGCCGACGACGTCATCGTCCGTGCCATGCGGCACGTCCTCGAGCGCATGAAGATCGTGATCGAGCCCTCCTCCGCGGTCCCGGTGGCGGTGGCGCTGGAGCACGCCGCCGACCTGCGCGAGCTCCGCGTCGGGATCATCCTCTCGGGCGGGAACGTGGATCTCGACCGGTTGCCGTGGCTGCAGCCGTCAGGTGGCTAGACCCAGCCGCTCGAGGATCGCGCCCAGGGCCACCTGCGCCGGCGTATCCGCCGGGATTTCGAGCAGCGAGCGCCCCTCGCGGTCGGCGCGGGCGACCGCCTCGTCGAGCGGGACCGCGCCGAGGTCGGCCAGCCCCGCGGCCTCGAGGCGGGTGCGCAACGCCGCGTCGGGCCCGGTCACGCGGTTGTAGATGACGCCGGCCGGTCGCAGCACGCCGAGGCGGACCGCGGTCCTGGCGATGGCCACGGCGGCCTGGGCGCTGCGCACGGAGGCGTCGGTGACGACCAGCGGCAGGTCGACGCGGCGGAACACCTGGCGGCTCACCTGCTCGAGGCCCGCCTCCGCGTCGATCACCACGTGGTCGAAGCCTGTCCCCAGCGCCTCGAGGCCGTCGCGCAGCAAGCGGTTGACGGCGCAGAAGCAGCCCGGCTCGCGGCCCGGCCCCATGGCGAGGAAGCCGAAGCCACGCACCTCGCCCAGCGCCTCGAGGAGCAGGTAGTCGGCGGCCTGCGCCAGGGTCGCGGCCGAGCCGTCCGGGGCGCGCGCCTCGGCGACGAGGCGGTCGCGCACCTCGCCGAGGGTGCGGCCGTCGGCACCGTCCAGGCCCACGGCCGCGCTGAGGCCTCGCGCCGGGTCTGCGTCCACGAGCAGCACGCGACGTCCGGGGCGGGCGAGGTGCCGCGCCGCCAGGCACGAGAGCACGGTCTTGCCGGCGCCCCCCTTGCCGAGGAAGCAGAGGACGCGGGCGCCGACGGCGGCCACGGGATCCTGGCTCCCGCCGGCGCTCCCGGCGGCCTGGGTCACGTCGACGCCCGTGGACCCGGGCCGGTGGATCGGGCCCGCTCCAGGCCGCGCCCCAGGGCGGCGAGGGCGGCGAGGACGTCGAGGTCCCGGGCGAGCCGGGTCTTCACGAGCCCCAAGGCGAAGCCGGCGGCGTAGGCGAGGCGACTGACGAGCGCGTTCACGGGCTCCTCCGTGGTCACGGTGGTGGGTGGCGCAGCCGCCGCCGGCAACAGATCGGCGCGGCCGACCGCGGCGAGGTGCTGCGGGTAGAGGTAGGGCGCCAGGAAGAAGAAGGGCATCACCCGCATCAGGCGCGCGGCCGAGCCGCGCACCAGCACGCGCTTGCGGGTGATGGCGGCGCCCACGGTCATCGCGCCGCCGAGCAGCGCGTGGAAATCGTCGGCGGTCGCGCTGAGCGCCACCGCCCCCGCCTCGGCCGTGTCGAAGCGGACCGCGAGCGGGCGCGCGCCGAGGTCGACGGCGACGGTGAGAGCGGGCTCGCGCAGCTCGAGCTTGAGGACCATGGGCTCGTCGCCCACCAGCGTGCGCACCAGCGGGTCGAGGGGCGGCAGGCGCAGGAGGAAGCCGCCCAGCACGGCGCGAGCTGCGGCCGCGTCGGGGAAGGTGCTCATGGCGTCCTCCGCAGGTCGCCGCGCGCCTTGCGCGGCAGCACCACGTCGTTGACGAAACGCTGCAGCTGGAACTCGAGCTCGCGCCGCGGCGCCACGCGCGGGTCGAACATGTCGAACTCGAACACCAGGAGCGGGATGCCCGCGCGTCGCAGCGACTCCTGGAACAGCCCGAGGCCGCCCCAGGCGTGCTTGCAGGCCACGTGGCCGGCGAAGATGCCGCAGTCGGCGCGGAAGCGCTCGTGCATGACGAGGTAGTCGCCGATGTAGCGATCCATGGTGCTGCGGAACTGACGCGCCATGGGGTGGTTGTCGATCATGCGGCGCGCCAGACCGAGGAGCAGCGACTCTTCCGACGAGGTGTCGATGAGACCCTCGTTGGCGTAGTAGCCGAAGACGTCCATGGGGATGACGAGACCCAGCTCCGACTCCATCCAGTCGTAGAGCTGGAGGTCCCACCACACCGTGTCCTGGTACCAGATGGCGCGCACCTTCTCGGTGAAGTAGCGCGCTCCCCCTTCGGCCTTGGCGCGCGCGTCGGCGGCGAGGTCGCGCGCCAGCGCCTCGCCCCACGCGGAGCCGCCCAGGGCGATGGCGATGACCATGGTGAAGGCGCACAGCTTGCTCGGCTGCATGCACGGCACGGCGCTGCGCCACTCCATCCACTGCCACAGGTGCTCGGAGGTGCGGTTGGTGCGCTCGCAGGTCGCGCGCAGCCGGTTCCAGTCGAACCGCCGGCCGGTGTGGCGCTCGAGGAAGGGGATCAGCTCGCGCAGCTGGCCGGCCACGTAGCGATGCGCGCGCTCCCCCTGGTAGGGGGGCACGTCCACGGCGAAGCAGGGCACGTGGGGACGGCACTCCGCCATGGCGTTGACGATGGAGACCTGCGAGTCGCAGGGCGTGTTGACGCCGAGGATGCAGGCCGGCTCGGGGTAGAGCCCTTTCAGGATGGCGCCGATGCCGGCCTTGTCGGCCGAGCAGCACTCGGACGAGTAGCCCGCGGCCTCGGCGGCGTCGATGAAGGCCTCGGTGTCGGCCTGCTCGCCCGCGATGCTGGAGAGCGCCGCGAGCATCGCAGCCGGCACGGGCCCGACGTCCTCGAGCGCGTAGACCAGGTCGGAGCCGAAGCCGATGTTGTACCAGACCATGGGGGCCCCGGCGTCCCACAGCTGGAAGAGGCTCTGCACGGCGCCGCGCATGCTGCGCACCGCCGCGGCCACGGCCCGCGAGTCGGGGTCGGGGCCGAAGACGCGCTCCATGGCGGCGAGCGCGGCGAAGTCGGCCACGTCGTCGTCGGCGCCGCTGCCGAAGACGCACTCCACGGCGCACACCACCGGCGCCACGGCGCGGCAGGCCGTGCGCAACGCGGCGGCCAGCAGCGCGAAGTCGAGGCCGGCGCTGACGGCGGCGCGGCTCGCGCGCAGCCACAGGCGTCCCGGCAGCATCCGCGCCATGAGGCCCGGCAGGTGCCGCGTGAGGAACTGCTGCGCCTCGAGGCGCGCCACATCGGGGACGGCGCCGGGCGCGACCTCGAGCAGGGTGAGCTGGGCGTAGCCGCGATCGGCAGCGCCGGCCGCATCGAGATCCGGCCCGACCACGACGAAGCGGTCGTCGACCACCAGGCCAGGCGCCGCGGTCCACAGCACCGCGTGGGCCGACCGGCGCCGCGGTGACCCCAGCTCGATCGCCGTATCGGCGGCGAGCACCAGCTCAGGGGCGCCCGCCAGGCGCGCGCGGTAGTCGGCGAGGCGTGCGGCATCGGCGGCGGGCCGGGTCTGGCCCCGGGCGCGCGCGGCACGCTGCACGCGCGCGATGAGCGCGCCCTGGTCGACGGGGCGCGGCGCGTCGGTCACGCGCCCTCCGTAGCGCCCACGTGGTCGCGGGCCACGAGCGCGGCGCCGAGCGCCCCCACGAGCTGCGGATCGGATCCCGCGGGCAACCGGCTCAGCGCGATGCCGAGGCGGCCCGCGAGCGCGTCGACCACGCCGGCGTTGCGGGCCACGCCGCCGGTGAGCACCACGTCGGGCTCGAGCCCCACGCGGAGGGCGAGGGCGGCCACGCGGCTCACCAGTGACAGGTGCAGCCCCTTCACGATGGCCGGCAGCGGGGCCCCCTCGTTGAGCAGGCTGAGCACCTCGGATTCGGCGAACACCGAGCACATGTTGCCGATCACGCAGGCCTCTCCCGCCCGGGCATGGAGCGTGCCGAGGTCCTCGACCGGTATCTCAAGGGTGCGCGCCATCACGTCGAGGAAACGACCGGTGCCCGCGGCGCACTTGTCGTTCATGGCGAAGTCGACGAGGTTGCCGTTCGCGTCGACGGTCAACGCCTTGACGTCCTGGCCGCCGATGTCGAGCACGGTGCGCACGCTCGGCACGAGGTGGTGGGCCCCGCGCGCGTGGCACGACAGCTCCGACACGTTGACGGCGGCGAACGGCACCCGGGCGCGGCCGTAGCCGGTCCCCACGACGCAGCGCACCTCGTCCGCCGCCGCGCCGGCGGCGGCGAGGGCGCGGTCGTAGATCTCGCGCGCGGTCCGCTGCGGGTCGAAGCTCGAGGGGCCCGTGATGGCGGCCACCACCGCCCCGTCGCGCAGGACGACAACCTTGCACGCGGTCGAGCCGATGTCGACGCCGGCGGTGATCATCCCGTGGCCTCGCGCCGCAGCACGCGGCGCCGCGCCGCCATTGTACCAAGGGCAGTCGAAGGTTGAAGGTTGAACGTTGAGGAGTGTAGGCTCCGCTGGCAGCCGTCGATCGGAGGGGACGCATGCCAGTGACCCGGCAGCTCGAGACCGACGTGGTGGTGGTGGGCTCGGGGCCCGGCGGCGCGACCGTGGCGCGGCGCCTGGCCGCCGCCGGCCGGCGGGTGGTGGTGCTCGAGAAGGGGCGCGACGATCAGTGGCTGGGGAGCTACGTGGGGGCGCTCCGCTACGTCGACCGCGGCGGTCTCCTCTTCACGGAGGAGGGGCTCAACCTGGTGCGGGCCATCACCACCGGCGGCTGCACCATCATCTACTGCGGCACCGCCACCGAGCCGCCCCCGTGGCTGAAGGAGCGGTACGGCATCGACCTCGAAGGCCACGTCCGCGAGACCATCGACGAGCTGCACCTCGAGCCGTTGCCCGACGAGGTCTGCGGCGCCCCGGCGCTGCGGTTGCTCGAGGCCGCCAACGAGCTCGGCTACCACTGGACCAAGCTGCGCAAGTTCATCGATCCGGCCAAGTGCAAGCTCACCTGCGGCGGCGCCTGCATGCTCGGCTGCCGCCACGGGGCCAAGTGGACGGCGCGCGACTACCTCGCGGACGCCGTGCGCCAGGGCGCGGAGCTCGTGACCCGCGCCGACGTGCGGCGCGTGCTGCACTCCGACGGGGTGGCCACCGGCGTCTCGGCCGCGACCCCCGACGGGATGCTCGAGGTGCACGCCGGCACGGTCATCGTCGCGGCCGGCGGCCTGGGCACGCCGATCATCCTGCAGCGCTCGGGGATCGACGAGGCGGGCGTGGGCATGTTCGTCGATCCGCTGGTGATGGTGGCTGGGGTGGGGCGGGAGCGCGGTACCTGGTACGGGCCGCCCATGTCGGTGGGGACCTACGAGATGATCGACGAGGGGGTGCTGCTCTCGAACCTCATCGACCCGTGGGCGATGCACGTGATCATGACCGGCCTGGCGGCGCCGCGGCGCCTGCCGCAGACGCTGCGCTTCCGCCACGCGTTCGGCATCATGGTCAAGATCGGCGACGAGCGGCGGGGGGTGATATCCGTCGACGGCCGCATCAGCAAGCCGCTCTCCGAGCGCGACCGCAGTCGCCTCAACCGCGGCGTGGCCGTGGCCGAGGAGATCCTGCAGCGCGCCGGCTGCGACCCGCGCACGCTCGTGGTGGGGCCGGTGCGCGGCGCCCACCCGGGCGGCACGGCCCGCATCGGCGAGGTGGTCGACCACGACCTGCAGACGCGCATCCGCAACCTGTACGTGTGCGACGCCAGCGCGATCCCCGAGGCGCTCGACCTCCCGGTGGTGCTGACCGTCATCGCCCTCGGCAAGCGGCTGGCCGACCACCTGCTCGCCCGCGGGCCGCGGCAGCGCGCGGCGGCCTGACTTGGTGCGGGCCAATCCTGGCCCGCGCCGGTTCACGTCGCGGGCCGAGGCCTGAGCGAGGGTCCGGCTACTTGGCCGGCGGCGCGTCGCTGGCGCCGCGCGGCGCCTCGTCCGCCGCGTGCGCATCGGGCCGCTTCAGGCGGGGCCCGCCGCCGGCCCGGTCGTGTACCAGGAACTTGCGACCGCCGTGGAAGGCCACCTCCATGCGCTGCGGCGCTGGCAGGGCCACCACCACGCCGAGGCCGAAGCTCGGGTGGCGGATGACCTCGTCGAGGGCACAGGCGCGCTCGGGGTCGTACCCCGTCGCGGTCTTCTCGCGGCCCCGCAGCTTCTCCTCCAGGTCGAGGAGCACCGTCGCCGGCCTGCTGGGGGCGGGGGCGGCCGCGCCGCGCGCGCGTGACCGCGCGGTGCGCAGCGTGTGCTGCTTGTGGCAGCTGAGGCACTCCACCTTGGCGGGACGGGCGTCCACCATCGCGATGATGATGTGCCAGTGGATCGCCTTGCAGGAGGTGCAGTAGGCCTCGATCTCGCCGCCGACCTTCACGTGCGCTCGCCTCGCGTTCTCGGGGTGTAGATGAGTGTAGCACGTAGTTCCTCGGGCGACCGCCGTGTAGTGGCGCAGGTGAGTCGGAAGCTCAACGGTGGGGCAACCCGCCCGGGGCGGATCACATCACCGTGAAGACCTCCTCCCTCGGGTGGAGCTTGCGCGGCAGGCCGATCATGAGCGCGGTCACGTAGATCTCGCGGCGCCCCGCCACCTCGCGCCCGAGCACGACGCCGATGCCCACCAGCGTCACCCTCGCGGAGAGGAGGTTGCGGCGGTGGGCGGGGCTCGCCATGAGCCCGCGGTGGGCCTCGCCCGCGGAGTAGGCGCGGGCGACGTTCTCGAGCAGGAAGCCGGCCTCGATGCGGGCCCGCCTGACCCGCTGCGCCGCGTCGCCCATGCGTGGCGAGACGTGCCCCACGTAGTCGTGCTGCGCCATGTCGCGGCTGTGCGCGCGGGCCAGCGCCGCCAGCCCCTCGTGCCACTCGAGGACCGGCAGGTTGTGCTGGAGCCGCTCGAGGTTGAGCAGCGCGAAGAGCTGCTTCTCGGCGTCGCGGGCGTCGTGAACCGGCACGTCCTCGCCGGCGGGCGCGACGGCGCGGCGCGGGGGATCCTCGCCGCAGTAGACGGGGAAGTTGGCCAGGACCGTGGCACCGAGACGCTCGTCCGCGGTGATCTCCAGCTGGTGGCGACCGATGCCGGCGCAGGCGAAGTCGATGGCCACGTCGCCGCCCGCTTCCCGTTCGAGCTCGAGCTCCTTGACCGAGCCGTCGGGCCGCGTGACATAGGCGCGGGCCCCGGTGAACGAGGGGTCGATGCGGGCGAGGATGCGGAAGCCCCGCGTGGCCGGCGGCTGCAGCGCGCGCGGGAAAGGGCGGATGCTGATGAAGCTCTCCTGCAACGCCACCACGAGCCGCAGCCCGTTGGCGCGACGCATCGCGCCGACGCCGAAGCGGCGGAAGCGGCCGTGCGCCAGGAGCGACGGCAGCCGCCGCCGCAGGTCGGCCGCGAAGGCAGCGGCGCCGGCGGGCGTGACGTTCGCCAGGATGAGGCGCGGGGCGGGCTCGACGATGCCGGCGTGCTGCAGCGCGAACTCGACCAGCTCGAAGGGCGTGTGGCGGTCGTCGGGCAGCACCGGCGCGAGGGCCTGGCAGACGCGATCGAGGCGCGCGTCGCGCTGCAGGGCCGGTCGGCCGACTCGGGCCGCCGCCTCGACGAGCAGCGCGGTGACCGCGTCCCCGGGCGGCCCCGGCGCCGCGGGCGGCGCGGGGGCGTTGTAGGCGGGCGCGCCCGGGCCGCTCACCTCGAGCACCAGCGGCGGAGGCCCCGCCGGCCCGCCGCGCGGGGGCCCGGGAGGGGGCGGGCCGCACGAGGTCG
>JACRCY010000567.1 GCA_016218785.1 Deltaproteobacteria bacterium | reverse complement strand
TGCAGCAGCGGGTTGAGGCCGCGGCCGTCGGTGGGCAGCTGGGCGCCGGGGATGTACTGGGCGAACGGGTTCCGCTCGAAGACGAGCAGGAGCAGGAAGAAGGCCTGCACCATCTGGAGCACCAGGATCACCCACGGGAGCAGCTCGCGGTGCCGCTCCCGGTTCAGGCGCACGGCGAGGGCCCCGCAGAGCGCGAGCAGGAACGACCAGAAGAGCAACGAGCCGTCGAGGCCGCCCCAGTACGAGGTGACGAGGTAGTACAGCGGCATGGTCGCGTCGCTGTAGCGGTGGACGTACTTGATCGAGTAGTCGTGGCTCACGAAGCCGTAGACCAGGAGGGCGGAGGCCACGGTGAGCAGCGCGAGCACGCCGTAGAGCGCGTACTCGGCGCTGCGCTGCAGGCGCAGCGTCGGGCGGCGGGCGCCGATCGCGGCCGCCACGCCGCTGTAGAAGGTGACGACCAGCCCGAGCGCGAGCACGACCGTGCCGAAGCTGGAGATGCTGCCGAACGCTGCCATGAAGTGACTCCGGACGCCCGGGCAGACCTACCCGGGCCTGTGGCTCAGACGGTGAGTGCTCCGAGCCCGAGGACCCATGGTGGGATGCCAGCTACTTCTTCCTGGCCTCGTACTTCGACGGACACTTGGCCATGACTCCGTCGGGGGCCACCTGGAAGTATCCGTGGTGGGTGAGGCGACCCTTGAGCACCACCTCGGCCTCGTCCTTGAAGGTGTCGGGCACGAGACCGGTGTGACGGGCCGCCACGGTCCGGCCGTTGTTCTCGACCTTGAACTGGTACTCGTAGGTCGCGCCGGACGGCCGGCGCAGGATGCTCCCCTTCACCACGCGGCCGTGGAGCTGCAGCTTCTTGTTCTGCCACGTCGAGGCCTCCGCCATGACCTCGTCGACGTGCTTGTACCACTCCACCTCGGGCGCGGCGGTCGCGTAGAGGAGGTATCCGAGTCCGCCGCCGGCGACCACGACCGTGATCAGGATCTTGGCCCATTTCGGGATCCCGCCGCGCGCCTCGGTCGTGCCGTCGGGCGCCGCGACGTCGGCCCGCGGTCCCGTGGTGCCGCCGGAGACGGTCGGGATGCGTGGCCCGGTGGTGCTGCCGCTTGCGGCCGCGATGCGCGGCCCCGTGGTGCTGCTCATGCTCCGACCTTCCCCGGGCCGCCGTTCGTCGGCCCCTCGCGCGTCACTATGTAGCAGTGACTACACCGGCATGCAACTCGAAGGCAAGTGCTGACCGGAAGATGGCAACCGGGTCGGCGCCGCCCGTGCCTCCCCGTTGGATGCGAACGGGGTGGCGAGGACTCACCCGCCCAGGGCGCCCATGTGCTTGGGGGAGGCGCCGTCGGTGCCCGGCCCGAACTGGTGCTCGGGCGGCTTGCGGGACAGCACGGCGCGGGCGGCCGCAGCGACCGCCGTCGCGCCGCCGGCCGCGAGGGCGGCCCGGAGATCCGCGGCGTCGGAGTGGTAGAGGCAGGCGTGGAGGCGCCCGCTGGCGTCGAGGCGGACCCGGTTGCAGGAGTCGCAGAAGTGCTCGGTCAGAGGCGCGATGAAGCCGACGAGACCCCCGCCCGAGT
Source organism: Deltaproteobacteria bacterium (assembly GCA_016218785.1). GTDB lineage: Bacteria > Myxococcota_A > Polyangia > JACRCY01 > JACRCY01 > JACRCY01. The sequence goes on along the minus strand of JACRCY010000567.1, from coordinate 14,751 downwards.
GGCGCCAGTAACGGGCCGGCCCGCCCCCTTCGCCGTCGCCGGGATCGGGCGTGAGCGTGCCCGCGAGGTCGCCGAGGAGCCGCGCCCGCACCGCGGCGGCGGTCAGGAACCGCCCCGGGATCTCGAGCCGGCCGTCCGACATGGGCATGTGCTCGATGAAGCGCGGCACGCAGCCGAGGTCCCAGGCGTAGCGGCAGATGGCGCCGACCTCGTCGTCGTTGAACCCGGCGATGGCCACGGTGTTGAGCCGCACGCCGCGGAAGCGGGCGGTGGCCGCCGCGATGCCGCGGCGCACCTCGTCGAGGTCGCCCTGCCGGGTGACGCGCCGGAACCGCGCTCCGTCGAGGGAGTCGAGGCTCACGCTCACCCCGCCCAGGCCGGCGGCGGCGAGCGCGGCGAGGCGGCCGGCGAGGCCGTGACCGTTGGTCGTCATCACCACCTGCGCGACGCCGGGGACGCGCACGAGGCGGCGGACGAGATCCTCGAGCCCGCGCCGGGCGAGCGGCTCGCCCCCGGTGAGGCGCACGCGCCGCACGCCGGAGGCCGCGAGGACCCCGACGATGCGCTCCGCCTCCTCGAAGGTGAGGATCGAGTGGTGCGGGAGCTTGTCGGGCAGCCCCTCGGGCGGCATGCAGTAGGTGCAGCGGTAGTTGCAGCGATCGGTCACCGAGAGTCGGAGGTAGGTGACCGCCCGGCCCCAGCCGTCGGCGAGGGTGCCGCGCGTGGGCGTGGGGCTCACCGACGGGCCTCGGCGACCACGTGCCCCAGCTCCGGCAGGATCAGCCGCTCGAGCGCCAGCCTGACCGCGGCCGTGGAGCCGGGCGTGGCGAAGATCACCACGCCGCCGCACACGCCGGCCGTGGCGCGCGACAGCATGGCCGCGGGCCCGATCTCGCTGAACGAGAGGGCGCGGAACAGCTCGCCGAAGCCGTCGAGGCGCTTGTCGAGAAGGCCGACGAGGGCCTCGTGGGTCGAGTCGCGGCGGGAGAGGCCCGTGCCGCCGTTCACCAGGATGGCGTCGACCGCGCCGCGGGCGCACAGGTCCGCGACCAGGGCGCGCACCTCGGCCGGCTCGTCGCGCAGGATGCGGTAGCCCGCGACCTCGTGGCCGGCGGCGGCGCAGAGCTCGCGCGCCGCCTGGCCCGAGGTGTCGGTCGCCTCCGTGCGGGTGTCGGAGACCGTGAGCACGAAGACGCGCACGGTCAAGGGGGCGCGGGCCCGGTGCTCGTCGGCGGGCATGGTGCCCATGGTCTACCACCGCCACGGCGGTCCTGCAATGCCGGCGTCGCTGGCGCGCGGGGTGCGCCTCGGGCTAGGATGGGTGCGCCGGCCGAACGCCAACCGCCCGCCGCCGAGGTAGACCGTGACCCAGCCGACCGCCCAGCCGTCCCGTCCCATCGTGCTCGTGGCCCTGGGGGGCCATGCCTTCATCGGCAAGGGGGAGAAGGGCACCATCTCCGACCACGAGAAGAACGCCGCCACGATCTGCGAGCAGCTCATGACGCTCGTGGAGCGCGAGTACAACGTCGTCATCACGCACGGCAACGGGCCGCAGGTGGGCAACCGCCTGCTGGCGACGGAGCGCACCCGCGAGGAGGTGCCGGCCTGGCCCCTCGACGTGCTGGTGGCCGAGACCGAGGGATCCTTGGGCTACGTGATGCAGCAGGCCCTGCTCAACCTGCTCCGGCGCCGGCAGATCAAGCGCTACGTCGTCACCATGGTCACCCAGGTGCTGGTCGACAAGCACGACCCGGCGTTCCAGGAGCCCACCAAGCCCATCGGCCCGTTCATGACCCAGGAGGAGGCCGAGCGGCGGCGCGCGGCGGACAGCTGGGTCATCGTCGAGGACGCCGGCCGGGGCTGGCGCCGCGTGGTCGCCTCGCCCAAGCCGATCAAGGTGGTGCAGCGCAAGATGATCCGCGACGCGGCGCTCGCCGGCCACATCGTCGTGGCCGGCGGCGGCGGCGGCATCCCCATCCACCGCCTCGAGAACCACGACTACGAAGGGATCGAGTGCGTCCTCGACAAGGACCTCACCTCCGCGGTCCTGGCGTCGCAGATCGGCGCCGAGCTCCTCATCGTCCTCACGGCCGTGCCCAAGGTCTTCCTGAACTACGGCAAGCCCACGCAGATGGCGCTCGGCGCCGTGACCATGGAGGAGATCGAGCAGCACATCGCCGCCGGGCACTTCCCGGCCGGGTCGATGGGACCGAAGGTCGAGGCCATCCACGACTTCCTGCAGCGCGGCGGCAAGCGCGGGCTCATCACGGATCCCGAGCACCTGCGCGACGCGCTCGACGGTAAGGCCGGCACGCACTTCGTCGGCAAGATCTAGGCTGAAGGCTGAAGGCCTGGAGCCTTCGACCTCCAGCCCGAGATCGGTTGCCGCGCGGCCCGCGCGGCATTATTCTCTCCCCCGCGCCCAACGCCCCCGCTGGGGGATGCGGCGTCTCTGGAGGACGATCATGCCACTCGTGCCGATGCGACAACTGCTCGACGAGGCCGCCACGGGCGGCTACGGCGTCGCGGCGCTCAACGTCAACAACATGGAGCAGATCCAGGCGATCATGGAGGCCGCCGTCGAGACGGGCTCGCCGGCCATCATCCAGGCCTCGCGCGGTGCGCGGCAGTACTCGAACGACAACTACCTCCGGCACCTGATCCTGGCGGCGGCGGAGCTGCACCCCGAGATCCCCCTGGCCATGCACCAGGACCACGGCAACTCGCCCGAGACCTGCATCTCCGCCATCGATCAGGGGTTCACCTCGGTCATGATGGACGGCTCCCTCATGCCCGACGGCAAGACGGTGGCGACCTACGAGTACAACGTGGAGACCACGCGCCAGGTCGTGGAGTACGCGCACGCGCGCGGCGTCACGGTCGAGGGCGAGCTGGGCACGCTCGGCGGCATCGAGGACGGCCACGGCTCGGGCCAGACCCACCTCACCGACCCGGCGCAGGCCGAGGAGTTCGTCGCCCGGACCGGCGTGGACGCGCTCGCGGTCGCCATCGGCACCAGCCACGGCGCGTACAAGTTCACGCAGAAGCCGACCGGCGACGTCCTCGCCATGAAGATCATCGAGGAGATCCACCGGCGCCTGCCCAACACCCACATGGTCATGCACGGGAGCTCGTCGGTGCCGCCCGAGCTGATCGAGATCATCAACAGGTACGGCGGCAAGATGAAGCCGAGCTTCGGCGTCCCCGTCGAGGAGATCCAGCGCGGCATCAAGCACGGCGTGCGCAAGATCAACGTCGACACCGACAACCGCCTCGCCATCACCGGCGCCATCCGCAAGGTGTTCGTCGAGACCCCGGAGAAATTCGATCCGCGCGACTACCTGAAGCCGGCGCGGGCCGCCATGCAGGAGGTCTGCAGGGCGCGCATGATCGCCTTCGGCCAGGCGGGCCACGCCAAGGACTTCAAGCCGATGACCTTGGCGGAGATGAAGGCGGTCTACGCGAAGCAGAAGTAGGCGCGGGCCCGAGGCTGAAGGTCGAAGGTTGAACGTTCAACCTTCAACCGCTTCAGTCCAGCTTCAGCTCCTTGCGGATCTTCTTGAACATGTCCTCGAACGCGTCCTTGAGGTAGTCCGTGTCCTTGCGGACGTCGGGGGACACCGACTCCGTGTAGGTGCGCTGCGCCTCGGCCCAGACGCGGTCGAGGGCCGCATACGGATCGCTGGCGCGCGCCGCCTGCTCCACCAGGGGACGGTCGTAGAGGAGCACGTCCGAGACGATGACGCGCGCCTTGCGGGCGGCCTTCTTGTGCGGCTCGGTCACGGCGACGACGGGCACGCGCGGGGGCGCGGCCGCCACCGGCGCCGGCTCGGCCCTGGGCGGGGGGGCCTCCGGTGCCTCGACCGGCACCGGCTCAGGCTTGACCGGCTCGGGCTCGGGCTCGGGTTTGACCGGCTCGGGCCTGGGCGCGAGCTTGACCGGCTCGATCCTGGCCACCACCGGCCGCGGGAGCTCGACCGGCTCCGGTTCAGCCATGATCGGCTCGGGCTTGACCGGCGCGAGCTTGATCGGCTCGAGCTTGGGCTCGGGCTCGACCGGCTCAGGCTCGGGCTCGGGCTTCGGCGGCGCAACCACGGCCGGCTCGGCGGGCGCGGGCCTGGCAGCTTCGCGCTGCTGCACGATCCGCTCCAGGTCGGCGCGCACCTCGCGCTCGATCGCGGAGCGAAGCTGGGCCTCGAGCTGGGTCTTGAGCCGGGCCTCGATCGCGGGCGCGAGCCGGGCCTCGATCGCGGGGTGGAGCTCCGCCTCGATCGTGGGGCGGAGCTGCGCTTCGACGGCCGGCCGCACTTCGGCCTCGATGTCGGCGCGCATCTGCGCCCCGAGGTTCTGGCGGATCTTGTCCTCCAGCTCGGCCTTCAGGTCCCGCTCGAGGCGCGCGCGCATCTCGGCCGCGGCCGCGCCCTCCATCTCCTGCTGGAGCCTGGTCCTGGCCGCCTTCTCGAGCGCGGGCCTGAGCTCATACTCGAGGCTCGTGCGCAGCTCGGCGGCCTGCTTCTCGCGGGTCTCCAGCTCGAGCTTCTCGGCCGCGGCCTCGTCGAGCGCGTCGCGTCCGCCGCAGGAGGTGCACAGGATCAGCTCCCCCTTGGCACGGGCGAGGATGGCCCCGAAGACGAGGCACAGTGCGCCGAAGAGCACGCCCAGGTACCACATCTCCGGCCGCTTCAGGGCCAGAAACAGCGACACGCCCATGCCGAACGCCAGCACCGCCACGCCGTAGGCACCCGGATACCTGGGCAATTTGACGATCGTCATCTCCCGGTGACAGCTCTTGCACTTCATGGTCGTCCCTGGAGCCTCGTTGGGCAGAATTGGCGGCAAGCATAGCAGCCTTCGGGCCCGGGGTGAACAGTCACTTCCCGCAGGCCCGATTGACAGGTGCGCGGGGGTGGCGCCATCCTGCTGGCATCACTGCCGCCGTCCCGGGGGGCTCGTCCCGGAATCGAGGAGGTCGCAAGGATGCGCATCGCGTACGTAGGCTTCGTCATCGCCCTCGCGCTCTGCCTCCCGCCCGGCTGCGACTGCGGCGGGACCCCGACCGCCGGGGACTGCGACGGCGGACCCTGCCCCGGCGACGCCGGGCCCGACGCGTGCCTGGTCGTCTGCGCCGGGATCTGCTGCGGGCCGGGGGAGACCTGCCTGGCCGAGCAGTGCGTGCAGCAGCAGCAGCCCTGCAGCAGCAACGAGGAGTGCCAGAACGACACCTGCTGCACGGGTGGGGTGTGCGCGCCCTACGGCGCGGGCAAGCCCTGCGGCGAGACCAACCCCGAGTGCACCAAGGGCCTGAAGATCGGCATCTTCGCGCCGATCGTGAAGTGCGAGTGGACGGGCCCCCCCGCCGGCGACCTCTACCCGCAGCACCGCAACGTGCTCTCGACCCCGGCGGTCATCGACTTCAAGCTCGGCGGCACCGCGGGCGCGCCGTCCATCGTCTTTGTCAGCTACAACGGCACGGATACCGGCATGGACTCCTGCTCCGACACGAGCACCACGCTCTTCGGCATCATCCGCGTCATCAGCGGGCTCGACTGCAGCCAGCAGTTCACCATCGCCAGCCCGCGCGTCATCGGCGCGGCGCCGGTCGCGCTCGCCGATCTCGACGGGGACGGCCGCGCCGAGATCGTGGCGGCCCGCCACGGCGGCGGCGTGGTGGCGTTCCGGTACGACACCAACTCGCAGACGTTCCGCGAGGCCTGGAGCCCGACCCTCTACACCGACTACGGCACCGGCATGTGCTGGTGGAACGGACCGTCGGTCCACGACGTGAACGACGACGGTGCGCCCGAGATCCTCTTCGGGGGCGCGGTCTACGACGCGACCGGCCACGAGCTCGGTGGCCCCTTCGACTGCTACGGCGCGGACGTGAACGAGGCCTACTGCACGCTCCTCTCCGACAACCTCCGGCCCGACTACGACGGCATCGGCCAGGTGCCGGTGGCGGCGCGCTTGACCGACGCGGCCGTGGGCACGCTCATCGACGGCGCCAACCTGTGGCAGCTCTCCCCGGCCACCCACCGGTGGGGGGCCACGGCGACGAACCTGGGTCGGCGCGGGCAGATCGCGGTGGCCGACTTCGGTACCTTCGGCCCGAACCCGGCCGTGGACGACCGCACGACCCTCGACGGCACCCCGGAGATCGTGGTGGTCTACAACGACAACTTGACCCCCGACGCGCCGCAGACCGCGCGCGGGCGGCTGCGCATCATGACGCTCGCCGGCCGGGTCGTCTTCGGCCCCCTGGATCTCCCGGGCGGCGGCCTCGGCGGCCCCCCCACCGTGGGCGACTTCGACGGCGACGGGCTCCCGGAGGTGGCGGTGGCCGGCTGGCAGGGGTTCACGGTCTTCGACCCGGACTGCACCGGCGCCGCGCCCGACCCGGTGCGCTGCGCCGCGGGCACCACCGACGGCGTGCTGTGGACCCGCCCGTCACAGGACCAGACCTCCAGCTCCACCGGCTCGTCCATCTTCGACTTCGACGGCGACGGCCGCGCCGAGGTGATCTACGCCGACGAGTGCTTCGCGCGCGTCTACGACGGGCTCACGGGCGACGTGCTCTACTCGCAGTTCCACAACAGCGCCACGTGGTACGAGAACCCGATCGTCGCGGACGTCGACGGCGACGGGAAGGCCGAGTTGGTGATCCCGTCGAACGTCAACGGCACCGTGGAGCTGTCCTGCGAGACCCTCGACCCGATCTTCGGCGGCATCCGCTGCAAGGAGCCCCAGGACTGCCCCAACCTGCTGCCGTGCGAGAAGGCGGTGGCGACCGACGACTTCGGCCTGTGCCGCTGCCAGTCCGACCACGACTGCGGCGACGGCTTCCTGTGCCGCGACCCGCTCGACCATCCGGAGCAGGGGCAGGTCTGCCGCGCCGCGCACCCGGGCGCCAGCGTCCAAGGAGTGCGCGTCATCTCCGACCGCCTCGACCGCTGGGTGGCCGCGCGTACGGTCTGGAACCAGCACGCCTACTCGATCACCAACGTGGGCGACTTCGGCGAGATCCCGAAGACCGCCAGCTGGGAGCACAACTGGTCGCTGACGGCCCAGCCGCGGCTCAACAATTTTCGCCAGAACGTGCCGGGCGTCGCGCCCGGGGAGACGCGCCTGCCCGATCTCACCGTCCGCCAGGCCACCGGGACGTGTCACGAGGAGGGCGGCGCCACGCTCTCCGCCGAGGTGTGCAACCGCGGCACGCTCGCGGCGAGCCCGGTCTGGCTGAGCTTCATCGAGACCGAGCCCGTACCCCAGGTCCTGTGCTCGATCCAGGCCACGGCGCCGCTCAGCCCCGGGGCGTGCGTGTCCCTGACCTGCGAATGGGACCAGCCGCCGGTGAACGTGGCCATCAGCATCACCGCCCGCGCCGACGACACCGGCACCGGCGCGGGCGCGCTGGTGGAGTGCATCGAGGGGAACAACCTGGACTTCATCGAAGGGATGATGTGCGGGCATTTGTATTAGGCTGACGCCCGCCGGGCCCGGGCCGGCCGGCGTCGGCCCAGATCCTGCCCATCGCCGAGCGCGAGCGGCAGGCGATCAACTCGTGGACCACAGGCCTGGGGACCGATCGATCGCGGCAGACATCATGGGCCGGGCCCGGCTGCAGCTACAGCGGCACGACCCGGAAGCGGGCAATGTAGGTGTAGTTCGAGTCAGTCATGTTGTAGACGACGACGTACTCGTTGGGCGCAATGACCGCCAGTCGCCACGACCCCAGCCGGTGAGGGGGATAGGCATAGTGCAGGTTGGGCCGGGCATGCGAGACGGTGGTGATCCCGTCCTCATCGAAGGCATAGAGCACAGGAACGATCGCGGTGCCCATGCCGGACTGCCAGTCGGACCCGACATCGACGAACTGGGTGCCGTCCCAGACCATCTGCAGCCCGACGCCCGGATAGCGTTCGTCCAGGACGACGGGCTGGCCAGCCTCATCAACGATCGTCCTGAAGGCCGCGTACACCGGATCTGGCGGCCAGTTGCTCGTGCAGCCAGGCTGACCCGGCGGGTCCCAGAAGGGCCGCTGCCAGCATTTGCCCTGGTAGACCCAGACAGCGCGCTGGCCGCTCGACGCCGTGGCGATCAGTCCGTCGAACTTGAAGTCGGCTGGCATCAACTCCGTCTGCACCTGCTGGGTCATGTCGATAGTTCGAGGGTACGTGTCGATGAACCACGTAGGGCACGTGTTCTCCCGAGGACGATCACTGCATGCGACCACGTTGTCGCCAAGGAGGTGAACGTTGGCGACTCCCAAGACGGTATTGGGGAACCGGTACGTAGCTGTGGCCTGCCCTGCGCTATCGAGCCAGGCCAGGTACGTGGTTGACTGGTCGCCTACGCCGTACAGCCAGAACTTCGCACCGTCCCACAGGAGCCAGCGCGGAAACGCCACCGGCGTGCAGTCCGCGAGATCGATGGTGCCGTCTTGCCCCACGAGGCAGAAACGCTCGTCCGGAATGCCGCTCGAGTTGTAGTAGGCGATTGTGGCGGCATAGCCGCCATCCCTGGCGACCACCCGGCGGAGATCGAGCCGCTGCCCGTCCTCGGGGCGTGGCGGGTACTCGGTGTCGTGGACGAAGTCACCGTCGAGCGTGGCGCGGATGAAGTGGTCGCTTCCGAACACCGCCACGCCGTCCGCGTCCACGAACAGCTCGGTGGGGCTGTTCGCCTGCAGCGAGGGGTTCCACTGGAGCTGCAGGTCGTAGGCGACCAGGGCGGAATGGCTGGGCGCCGGGTCGCCCCCATCGAGCCATCCCAGGCTGCACGGGCCGGCGTCGACCTGGTAGAGCGGCCCATCGGAGGCGTCGACAGCCACGCCCGCGTCGGCCCCTGGATGCACGTCCGTGCGACGCGCGTCGTACTGCGGAGGGGGGCTCTCACCGCCGGCATCGCGCCCGATGCCCGGCCAGTCATCGCCGCAGCCGGCCGCTGCGGCGACGGCGAGAACGGCGAATCGCGCCCGGCGGCTGAGACTAGCGCGTCGCATTGCACGACACGGTAGGGGGAACGAGTGGCTCGCCGCAGACCCCCGGCGCCGGCTCCGGGTCGCACAGCGTCGGGCAATCGTGGTGCAGCGACTTGCAGATCCCCCCACCGATGTCCGGCGCGTCGTCGTGGTCCCGCAACGGCCGCGACTGGCCGTCCGGGCGAACGCGCGCCTGCGTGCCGTCGGCGACTGGCACATAGAGGAGTCCGGGCGCGCACCCGGGGCCGCCTGCGTGAGCCACCACCGCGGCGTTCTGGTAGAACGGCGTGGCGCTCATGCCAACCGCACCCGCCTGAGGGGTGCCGATGCAGCCATCTCCTGTGGCGGGCCCCAGGTCCGGCCAGTGCCACTTGCCGAAGGTCGGCGGGAACCCGGCGGTGCTGCTGCCAAACAAGTCCCAGCTCCAGCGGTAGCGCACGGTGGGGTATGCGACGCTCGAGCCAGGCCGAGTAGCGTTCGCTGTCCACCACACCCACAAGGGCGCGCTGGGCCCGGCAACGTAGCCCAGGCCGTACACCCAGCTTATGTTCCACGCGTGCGTCACCGCCGGTCGACCGGTGACCTCCATTGTGCCCGTGCTGTACTTCTCGTCCAGCCAGAACGCGTCCGATAGATCCGACCGGCTCCACGCCGTCCCGTCGAACATGTAGAGGTCGAGCTTCCTCGTACGCCGCGGGTCGTACAAGGGGTCAGTTGTGCTCTTCACTCCCTTGGTCACGAGGTAGAACATGTGGTTCGCGGCGACGCTGAGGCCGGGGGTGACGTCGGGCGATCTGATTGCGTTGCCGTTGACCTGGGCGGGGAACCAGCCGTGGAACTGGCATACCGGGAGTTGCTGATCGAAGTACGCGTAGTACACCTCATCCCCCGTGCCCGCTCCCTTGTCTCGTCCGACGAACAGCTCCGCGATCGGCCCCGGCGCGTTCTTCATCGCGACCGAGACCTCCTCGAAGAACACCGTCCGGCCGGGCTGCCCCTCGACCGTGTTGGGCAGATCCGCCCACCGCTCGAAGCCAGGACCGATTATGTCGTTGGAGTGAGCTCGCTGTCTCACAGAGTAGCGCACGACGCCTTCCGGCGTGGTGCCGACGACCCATAGCAAGTCGTACCGCTCGAAGGCCTGCGTCCCCCCTTGTTGGCGATCCACGGCCACGCTCGGCTGAGAGCGCTCGAGGAAGCGGTCGTTCACGCCGCCCAGCTGCTCGAACGCGCTGAACTGCGTCTCGGTGGCGGGATTCCGATAGCTCACGTACATGTGCCCGGTACCTGGCATCAGGGCGTCAGGGACGTTCACGAAGACGTATTCGCGAGGCTCGGTGTACTCCCAATCGATCTCCGGGTGCGGGCATACGTTCATTGCAGCGTAGGCTGGTCCTCCGACAGCAGCGACGGCGGGGAGGCGCATGGTAGCGGTGCGCATTGGATGGTCCGCTGCCACGTAGTCATCCTTCATCGGCTCGGCGTAGACATGGGCCCGCACGAAGAACTCCGCCGGGTCGACCCTGCCGTCGCGGTTCCAGTCAATGGCAAGCCCGCCGCTCTGATTCGGGAGGAGCGAGAAGCTGTACGGCTCGTTTCCGAGAACGGCCAGGGCCTCCGGGTCCGAGGTGTAGCCGTTTTCCCATAGACCCTCCGGCCATAGCTCGGGCATGCTGCCCTTCGAGAACGAGACGTTGTCCGGGCTGCCGGCCTTGGTGAAGAGGTACGAGTAGTTCATGACGCTCGGGTAGGTGGGCTTGCGCTTGGCCACGGCGTCCTCGTCGGCGCCGAAGTGTGTCAGCCCCAGGTTGTGGCCGAGCATGTGGAGGGCGGTCTGGCGCAAAGGTGCGGCGAAACTGAACTCGCGCCCCCCACTGTCACCCACGCCCACGACCTCTGACCCCGCCGGCTCATCGCGCACCATCGCCCAGTGGAATGTTGCGAGGGGGATGGCGGCATCGCCACGACGCCGAACGAGCGCCTGGTTGCAGCTCGCCGCGCTGCAGCCGACGTCCACGCTGGCGCCGCCCCAGTCGCCGCACACGGTGGGGTTCGAAGAACAGGGCGACCCGATGTCGAAGTGCACGGCGACACCAGGCTGGCCGTCGGGGTTGTCCTGGTGATCCAGAGCCGCGAAGCGTTCAGCTACCCAGACCGCGTCGGCTTCGCCAAACACCGGGGCGCTCGCGGTGGCGCGGTCGACCTCGATGAAGAGATCCTTGTGGCGCGGGTCGGCGCCCCACTGCGACAGCGGCTGAGGCCGCGACGGATCGTCGTCCATTCCCAGCAGCTCCCAGCCATCCGGGATGCCGTCGCAGTCCGTGTCCCACCCCCTGAGGCAGGCATAGCCCGCACACCCCGTGGCTTCCGCCGATGCGCAGGTCCCGATGTAGTCCTCCAGCTTGTCACCCAGGCCGTCGTGGTCAGAGTCATTCGTGGCGTCGTTGAGGTAGACGCGGGCCACACCCTTGGGGGTTCCTTCCTTGCCTATCAGCAGGAACCCGTTGGCCCCCTGCGGCAGCGCGATCCGAGATGCCGAGCTGACACCTGAGTCGTCATCGTACTCGAGGATCCGCCCGAGGTCGTCTCCATTGGCGGACTGGGTGGCGAACAACTCGGTATCCGTCGCCCCCTTGGGCGCGAGCGCGGTTTGAAGGATCTCCCCGGCGAGGACCGGATTCGTCAGCCTTTCGTACGGGTAGGAGATGCCGCGTCCCAGCCAAGCTGGCTCGAGACCGGCGCCAGACTCCCAATAGACGTCGCACGTGCCCACTTGATCCCAGAGGCTGTGAACTAGCAACAGCAGCTCGTCCGCGGTCGTGGAGCCGTAGCTCACCGCCGGGCGGTAGCTGCCCTGAGTGGGTTGAGCGGCGGTGCTGGTGAGGCTGACCTCCCACCCCCCCTCGGGCCGCTTCGTGTACAACCGAAGCACCGCAGCCACCGAGCAGCTGGCTTGGAAGAGATCTTGGCCACTGCCCGTGATCCACTCGCGGAATACCGGGGCAGCGCCCCGTTCCCAGGCCCGCCGCGTCCAGCCGAGCCACACGACGATTTCGTAGGGCGGGACCCGTGCGACTTGCGTCGGGTACTCGTCGCATCCCATGCAGTAGAGCGTGACGTCTGTGCCGACGCCAGCCCACCCCCATGCGGCCGGGCTCAGATCACCCAGGTTGCGGCGGCCGTCCCACGACACAGTGACATCCACGTCCACGGTTCCACCGGCCGGCAAGCCGCGCAGCTCTACTGGGATGGTCTTCAGCTTGCGCTGGTAGACCTCGCCCGACTCGGCGCTGGAGATGGTCTGCACCAGCTCCAGCTTGTAGCTCACGTTGACATCCGGCGGTGGCATCACCGCGGGCCTGGCAACGCGGACGCGACTGACCGAAGTCAGGTACCCCTCGCCCGGAATGTATGGGGCGGGGTCGGTGGTGATGCTCTCGAGCGACAGGAGGGGCGCCGCGTTGAAGGGCAACGAGACCTTGTACACGCCGCCCTTGGCGGAGTCGCTCACATAGAGGCCCAGGTCCGGGCCGCCAATGGCCAACCCCATGGGGCGGCTCAGGCTGAGCCCATTCAGACTCAAAGGTGGCGTTCCGCTGGGGAACACACCGACCATGTCACCATCATGATAGTCATGACCGACCACCGACGTCCACGGAGCGGCGTTTCCCGGCGCCGGCGTGATCTCCGCCAGGAGGACGGAGCCCCGTGAGGCGTCGAGCGAGTTGCAGCTATCCGTGAACGCGACCAGCGAGTCGGCGAGGGCCGTAGCTCCAGGCCAGCACAGACTGAGCGCGGCAGCCGGGTTGCCCATCACGCCGCCCGGGGCCGCGAGCGAATGGTTGCCCACGATGGTCACGAGGCTCCCGGGGGGCACCGTGGCAGCGCCCACCACGAGGTCATCTGGGGACACATTGAGGGCGAGCACCCGGCCGTTCCCCGAGTCGGTGATCATGAGCGTACCGGGCTGTGCTGCGAGCGGCTGGAGCGATATGTCATACGGCAGGTTGAGCAGGGCCCCGGTGCCCGGCACCGGTTGGACCGCGGGGTCGTTTCCTGGCACGCCGCTGTTGTCGCCGCACACGCCGACAGCCCCCGCCATGACCGTGGGCGGGTCGCCGCCGAACTCGCCGTCCGTGAGAGTTGCGTGCATGACCGCACAGTTGGCGGAGAAGTAGAGGTCGCTCACTGTAGGATCGCCGGCCCGGGGGAGGATCGCCAGCCCGCTCGCGGCAATGGTGCCAAGAGCCTGACTGGCCAGTGGCGTCGGCGGATCCGTGCTGGGATCGATCCGGGTGACGCTGCTGGTCATGTTCGAGGCTGGGGCCGGATGCACGGCGAGCAGCAGCAGCGAGTAGCCATCGAGCGCCAGGCCGGTGAAGCTGGTGCTGGCTCCGTCGGCCGTCATGACCGTGGCCAGTTGCCCGTCCGCGACACGACGCAATCGCGTGGCGCCCCGTTCCGTCGGCCGCTCGAGGAAGTACACCGTGCCATCCCCGTCGACTGCCACATGGCCGGGCGTGTCGAGCGGGATGGTGGAAGCCTCGCCCTCGTCCCCGTCGTTTCCAAGGCACGCGCTCGGACTGCACCCGGCGACGATCGACACCGGGATGTTCTTGGGCGCCGTGGACATGACCTGCGCCCAGGTGAAGCTAGTCATCATCGCAGTCGCCAGCCCGCTCGGCCAATCGATGGTCGGCGTCGACGCCTGCCAGTCGGGTGCGGTGGCCTCGGCCGTCATGACTTGGAGCGCGGCGGGTGTCGAAGAGAACGTGCCCGCCAACCGCGTGGAGAACGGCAGGGTCACGCTCACCGGATACGCGAACACGGTGCCGGCGGGGGCAATCAGTTCCAGCGCCGGGCCCACCGGTGACAGACCCTGTGTCTGTCTCGGTGCTGCATTTGAGAGTGCCAAGCCGATGGTCGTGTCCTTGGAGAGTGCGCCGGCGGGAATCTTGATCGACGCGCCAGCCAGGGGTCCGGTCGTGGCCGTCACCGTCCCACCCGCGCCGCCGATCACCTGGACCACGGTAGACGAGTTCCCCGTTGCCGCGATGCTCGCGCTGGCGGTGTTTCCCGCCGCGTCAACGGCTGTTGCTGTGATCGTCGTGACTGCGACCCCGACGGGGACACCTGTCGCCGAGAAGGAGCCTGCCAATACCGAGGCCAGCACATCGTTGACCGTCACGTTCGTCTGAGTGGCATCGCTCACCGTCCCCGTGACCGTGACGGTGCCCGGGTCCACGGTGGCGCCGTTGGCGGGCGAGGTGATCGCCACCTCCGGGCGGATGTCGTCATGCGTAGTAGGCCAAGCACGCCGGTGTCCCTGGTGGCCGGTGGCGTCGTACTGGGTGAGCACCAGGTCGTTGCGCTGGTTGAGCTTGAGCGGCACGGACGCCGTGTAGGTTCCGTCGCCCGCTACGGGCACCGTCACGTCGCTGGCGCCGCCGGTGATGGTGAGCGACCCGGGCACGCCGCAGGTGCCGTGGAGCGAGAGGGTCGGCGTCCGCGTGTAGGTGACCAACCCGCTCACGCTGCACGAGCAGGCGGCGCCTGCGCCGTGGGAGCCCGGGGCCTGGTCCGGGTTCGGCAGGGTCGGGCAGTTGTCATCCCGGTCGCCCACGCCGTCGCCGTCCGTGTCGCGGAACCAGATGCGATACACCGCCCCTACGGTACCGTCGCTGAGATAGAGGCCATGGTGACCGAGGACGTCGCTGTAGGCCACCCCGCGCGACTGCCCTAGCTGCACTGAGCCCGCGCCGGCACCTTCAGTC
>JACRCY010000551.1 GCA_016218785.1 Deltaproteobacteria bacterium | reverse complement strand
TCGGCGTCGCCGCAGAGGCAGGCGCCCCGGCGGCACTCGCCCCCGGCGCCGTCGGCGCACGCGCACGTTCTCGGCTCCGGGGGGTAGTGGCAGCGGCCCGCCTCGTCGCAGACCCCGCCGCACTCCGCGTGCGCGTAGGCGCAGGGCTCGGCGCAGCAGCGGCCCCCCGCGCAGACGTTGCTGCTGCACCCGCCGGGGTGGGCGCACTCCACGCCCGGCGGCCCCTGGCACGTGCCCGAGAGGACGTCGCAGGTCCACCCGGGGACGCACTGGTCGTCGCGCGCGCAGTCCGCGCGGCAGTCGTCCCCGTCGCACGCCAGGCCGTCGCACCAGCGCGTGCCCTGGGCCTGGCAGGCCCCGCCGCCGTCGCAGCGGTGGGGCTCCGCGACCGTCCCTGCGGTGCACGACTGCCCCAGGCACTCCCGCTCGCCGCCCGGGAAGCGGCAGGCGCGCGCGCCGTCGCACGCGGCGGCGCAGGGGCCCGTGCCGCCGCAGTCGCGCTTGGGGGGCTGGCCGGCCGGCACGGGCTCGCAGGCGCCGGGCACGAGGTCGCAGCGCTCGCACTCGCCGGCGCACGCCGCCGCGCAGCAGTAGCCGTCGGCGCAGTCCCCGCTCGCGCAGATCCGACACGCCGCCACGAGGCAGTCCTGCCCGGCGCCGTCGGCGCAGGCCGTGCCCACCGCCCGGCGCGGCTGACAGGTCGCATCCGCCGCGCAGTAGTAGTCGGGTCGGCAGTACGCGTCCGCGGAGCAGGTGCCGGCGCACGCGGCGCTCGTGCCGCTGCAGGCGAACCCGCCGCACGCGGCTCCCGGGTCGTGGCCCGCCACGGCCGGGCCGCACGTGCCGTCCGCGGGCGCTCCCAGGCTCGCGGCGCACGCGGCACACGGCTCGCCGCAGGCCGCGTCGCAGCAGAAGCCGTCCGCGCAGTGGTGCGAGGCGCAGTCGGCGTTCACCCCGCACGCCTGTCCCTGCCGCAGACGGCACACCGCCCCGTCGTCACACACCCACGCGCCGTCGCAGGTGTCGTCGCTCGCGTTGACCACGCCGCCGCAGAGGCCGCCACCCAGGTCGCAGGCCCGGCAGGTCTCGCAGGCCGCGCTCTCGCAGCAGACCCCGTCGACGCAGAAGCCGGTGTCGCACTGGTCGCCGGCGGTGCACGGGCCGCCCCGCCGGTGGTACTCCCACAGGTCGGTGCTGTAGCCGGCGCCGTAGCCGCCGAACAGGACCACCCGCCCGCGCGCGGCGTCGAACGCCATGGCGTGCTCCAGGCGCGGAGTGACGCCGTCGAACACCGCGGGCTGGGTCCAGCGGCTCCCGTCCCACTCCCAGGTCTCCGGCGGGTAGAAGACGCCGTTCACGCCGCCGAAGAGGACCACCCGCCCCCGGATCGTGTCGGCGGCCATGGCGTGGCGCTCCCGCGCCAGCGGCCGGTCGAGGTTGCACGGCTCGATGGCGCAGAGAGTCCACCAGTCGGCGCCGTCCCAACCGATCAGCTCGCGGTCGAGCTCGGACGCGGTGACGCCGCCGAACGAGATGACCAGGCCGTTGACGGGATCGTGGGCCATGGCGTGGTTCTTGCGCGCCGGAGGGAGCCCCGAGCACGGCGGTGAGGCCGTGCACACGGGCGACCAGGAGGAGCCGGTCCAGGCCCAGGTGTCGTCCCGGAGCACGCCGCCCGACTCCCCGCCGAACAGGACCACCGTCTGGTCGACGGGGTCGTAGGCCACGGCGTGCCCCGCGCGCGCCGCGGGCTTGGTCAAGTTGCACGGCGGCAGGAGGCACGCCTCGAGCCAGACGGTCCCGGTCCACAGCCAGGTGTCGTTGGCCTCGCCGGTGCCGCTCACGTCGCCGCCGAAGAGCACGGCCTGACCGCGCGCGGCGTCGTAGGCCATGGCGGCACCGACGCGCCCCGGCGGCAGGTCGCTCGCGACCTTGGCCCACGAGGTGCCGTCCCACTCCCACGTGTCGGTGAACCTCGTCGCGCCGCTCGCGCCGCCGCAGAGCACGCTGACGTGACGCTGGCTGTCGTACGCCAGGACGTAGCCCGTCCCGGCAGGCGGCCTCGGCGCGGCCGGCGAGCGGGGCGTCCAGATGGCGGCCTCGAGGGGCCGACGGCTCGCGCTGGCGGGCGGCGCGTCCGGGGCGGCGCACGCGGCCACCGCGAGCGCCGCCGCCATCGCCACCGTGGTCGCGACGACTCGGCTGGCAGGCCATCCCATCCAGGCGAGTATGGGGTGCGAGGCGGCGTCGGATCAAGCGCCCCGCGTGCCGCACGCGCCGCCGCGCACCACGCCGCCGCCACCTGCTCCCGCGGGACGCCCCAGGCCTCGGGGTAGAAGTGGATGCTGGCGAAGTCGATCACCGGGGAGTCGAGGCTCCGCCCGAAGTGCCCAGCGCCCGCGAACAGCTCGGCGCCGACGTCCCGCCAGAAGGCCTCGTCGTAGCCGGCCATGGTCCCGTCGAGCCCTTCCTCGCCGGTCCCGAGCGGCTTGGGCGAGTGCTCCTTGACCACGGCGCCCACCTCGTCGCAGCTGGCCTCCCCGCGGCGCACCGCGCGGGCGGCCTGCTCCTGCAGGTAGTAGGCGTTGAGGGCGACGAAGTGCGCCCGCCCGTCGAGGGGCACGAGGACCCCGGCAGCGCAGTCGGACGCCTCGGCCTCCAGCTGCTCGGGAGTGGACTCGCCCGCGCAGGCGGGGAGCAGGGCGGCGGCCAGGATCATCGCACCGCGGGGATTGTAGCGCGACGCGCCACGCTCTCGTCTGCGCCCCTGACGCGTCGCGCCCAGCTTTACTCGAACGACGGTCTGCAGGATACTGGCGCCGTGGCACGAGCCGGAGGGCCGCCGGGGGACCCGAGTCGCGACGGGAGCGGCGGCCCCTATCGGCCCGCGACGACCTACCCGGAGTGGCAGCAGCAGTTCCTGCTGCGGCGCGGGCACGTGGCCGCGTGGGTCGCGCTCATCGGCAACCTCTCCTTCGTCGCGGTCGACGCGCTGACCTACGCCGCCCACCTGAGCACGCTGCTGGTGATCCGCGCGGTCGTCGAGGTGGCCCTGGCTGCCGGCCTCGTGGCACTGCACTCCCGGTTCGGGCAGCGCCGCCCCGCCTTGGCCGCCTTCAGCCTCGCGTTCTCCATCGGCCTCGGCATCGCGCACATGACGCCGTACGTGGGCGGCTTCCGCTCCACGTACTATGCCGGCCTGAACCTGGTGTTCCTCGGGTTCGCCGTGCTCGTCCCCGTGCGGTGGCGGCTCCACGTCCTCTTGCAGCTCGCCGTGCTGACGTACTACTTCACCGTCAACGCCCTCTTCGGCCCGCCGCCGGCGTGGCGCGCGGCGCTGCTCGACAATGGCGTCTTCATTCTGTGGACCTGCATCATCTGCGACCTGTCGGTGCTGCTCTACGAGCGGCTGCAGCGCGCCGAGTTCGAGGGGCGGCAGGCCCTCGAGGCCGCCAACGCCAACCTGCGCGAGCTCGACCGGCTCAAGAACGAGTTCTACGCCAACGTCAGCCACGAGCTCAGGACCCCGCTGACTCTCATCGTGAGCGCCTTCCGCGGCCTCGGCAGCGCGGCGGACGCGGGGGACGTGCACGCGATCAGCCAGACCGGCCTGCGCAACGCTTCCCGCCTGCTCCTGCTCATCAACGAGCTGCTCGACCTGGCCAAGCTCGACAGCGGCCGCGCGGCACCCTCCAAGCGGGTCGTCGACCTGGCCGCCCTGGTGCGCCACGTCGCCGCCAACTTCGACTCGAGCGGCCTGGGTCGGCGCGTGCGCGTCGAAGGCGCGGAGGACCCGCTCGCGGCGCAGGTCGACCCGGGGCAGCTCAAGAAGGTCCTCTACAACCTGCTGTCGAACGCCTTCAAGTTCAGCGACCCCGAGACCGGTCGCGTGCGGGTGTCGCTGCGGGCGAGCGCCGACCACGCGGTGCTCGAGGTGGAGGACAACGGCATCGGCATCCCGCGCGACCAGCTCGGCCGCATCTTCGAGCGGTTCACCCAGGTCGAGGGGAGCGCCACGCGCCGCTACGAGGGCACCGGCATCGGTCTGGCTCTCGTCAGGGAGCTGGTCGACCGCCACGGCGGCACCGTCACGGTGCACAGCGAGGTGGGCGTGGGCAGCACCTTCAACGTCACCGTGCCGCGCGGCGACGTCAGCGCGGGGATCGAGGAGGCGGCGACCGACGAGGACCACGAGCTCGTCGACTTCCTCCAGCGCACCGTGCGCCGCGGCGCGACCGCCGCGGCGGAGGACGGGCACCCCGAGGCCCGCAGCGTCGAGGGCGCGCCCCTCCTGCTCATCGTCGAGGACAACCGCGACCTGCAGTCCTACCTCCGCGGCCTGCTGCACGACTCCTACCGGGTGCGCCTCGCCGACGACGGGGTCGAGGGCCTGGCACAGGCGCGGAGCTGCAAGCCGGATCTGGTGCTGACCGACGTCATGATGCCGCGCCTGAGCGGCGACGAGCTGCTCCGGGCGCTCCGCGCGGACCCGGAGCTCTGCACCACGCCGGTCATCTTCCTCACGGCGCGGGCTGGCACCGAGGCCCGCGTCGAGAGCCTCGCCGCCGGCGCCGACGACTACCTGGCGAAGCCTTTCCACGAGGGGGAGTTGCTCGCGCGCGTGCGGAACCTGCTGCGCGCGTCGGCCCAGAAGCGCGAGCTGGCCGAGCTCAACCGGCGGCTGGAGGCGCGGGTCGAGCAGCAGATGGCCGAGCTGGTGCGCACCGGGGACCTGCGGCGCTTCCTGTCGCCGGAGGTGGCGGAGTCGGTCCTGGCGGGGAAGCTCGACGCCGCCAACCGTTTCGCGCGCCTGCGCATCACGATCCTGTTTGCCGACCTGGTGGGCTTCACCAGCCTCACCGACCGCCTCGAGCCCGAGGAGATCTCGGCACTCCTCAACGAGTTCCTCCGCGAGACCACGGCGGCGGCCGTCGCTCACGGCGGGACCGTCGACAAGTTCATCGGCGACGCGGTCATGGTCATGTTCGGCGCCCCGCGCGAAGTCGAGGTGGCGGAGCAGGCCCTGGCCGCGGTGCGGACGGCGCTCGGCATCCGCGCCGCGGTCGCGCGCCTGGCCACGAGCTGCCGGGGCCGCGGGCTCCCGGCCGAGCTGGGCGTGCGGATCGGCCTGAACACGGGCTACTGTACCGTGGGCGTGTTCGGCTCGGAGCTGCTGCAGAGCTACACCGCCATCGGCACGCCGGTGAACATCGCCGCCCGCCTGCAGGCGCAGGCGCCGGCCGGCGGTATCCTGTGCGCCCTGCCGACCTACGCCGCGGTGAGGAGCCAGGTGCGTGCCACCGTCGGCCGCCCGCTCTCGTTGCACGGCCTGAGCGACCCGGTCGAGGTATACGAGATCCACGGCCTCGCGGCCGAGAGCGGCCGCGCCGCCGCCGGCGAGCGGGGGTCGGTCCCGGCGTGAGCCAGCGCCGGCGCGCGGCGCCACGGGCGGCGGCCGGGGCGCCGGCGGTCATCCTGACCATGGCGCGGGCCCGCCCGCGCGGCGGGCCCGGTGCCACCCGCAGGGCCAAGGTTGCCCCTCCGCCCATGCGGGCCCGGGATCACACCCCGCGGTACCACGCCACCGTGCGCCGGACCGCTTCCACGAGGCCCACGGCCGGCGCGTACCCGAGGAGGCGCCGCGCCTTGGCGCTGCGGAAGCTGCAGTCGCGGCCGGCGACGAGGATCCGGTAGCGGGTGAGGAGCGGGGGCTCCTTTGCGCCCACGAGCAGGTAGGCGCCCTCGAGCGCGGCGGCGATCGGATAGGCGACCCACAGCGGCACGCTCAGGCGGGGCGGCCGCACGCCCAGCTCGCGGGCGAACAGCGTGAACAGGTCGCGCCACGAGACGGGCTCGTCGTCGCCGATGACGAAGTCCTCGTTCGCGGCGGCCGGGTGCTCGAGGCAGAGGCGCATGCCGGCGGCGAGGTTCTCCGCGTAG
Source organism: Deltaproteobacteria bacterium (assembly GCA_016218785.1). Classification (GTDB taxonomy): domain Bacteria; phylum Myxococcota_A; class Polyangia; order JACRCY01; family JACRCY01; genus JACRCY01. The sequence goes on along the minus strand of JACRCY010000551.1, from coordinate 7,751 downwards.
GCGGTGGTGAGCAGCGCGTGGCCGCCGGCGACGTAGCCGAGGCGCCCCCGCTCGAGCGCGCGCGCCAGGTGGATGAAGCTGGTGCGATCGCGCGGCCCGAACGGGAAGACGCCCGGGCGGACGATCACCCACTCGATCTCGCGCGCCTCGGCGCGCACCACCTCCTCGGCCGCCACCTTGGAGCGCACGTAGGCGTTCAGGTGACCGTCGCGGGGCGCGGTCTCGTCGGCGTCGCGCAGGCCGCGGTAGTGGTGCACCGACACCGAGGAGACGAGGAGGAAGCGCCTCGCGCCGGCCTCGCGGGCCGCGCCGAGCAGCGTGGCCGTGCCCGCGACGTTCACGCGCCGGTACTCGACGTCCGGCCCCCAGTCGCCCACCTTGGCGGCCAGGTGGCAGACCGCGTCGCAGCCGGCCACGGCCGCCCGGCAATCGGCGGGGCGCGTGATGTCGCCCGCGACGCGCTCGACGGCCGGGGCGGCCGCGGCGGCATGGGCGGGCCCCGCGGCCGGAGCGGCCACCGCCTCGGGCCACCGGAGATCCAGCGCCCGGACCGCGTGGCCGTGGGCGACGAACTCGTCGACGACGTGGGAGCCGATGAAGCCGCCGGCGCCGGTGACGAGGATCCGCATGTCTCCTCCGGCAGGATCAGCCGCGCGCGCGCAGCGCGCAGAAGAGATCCGTGGCGATGCCGAGGTACCAGTGCAGCAGCAACACGTAGAGGATCGACCGCGTCCGCAGCGCGATCAGGCCGAAGGCGAGGCCGCCGACGATGGCCGAGAAGGTCTCGCCGGCGGGCTTGCCGATGTGCATGATGGTGGAGACCGCCGTCTGCAGCGCCAGCGCGCCGGCCACGCCCAGGGCCCCCCGGCTGAGGCCGAGCTGCCAGAAGCCACGGAAGAAGAACTCCCAGGCAAGGTAATAGATGAGGTAGCAAATTTCCCACAGCACGAAGAGCGCCACCGAGCGGCTGGCGACCTTGGCGAGCGGATACTCGGCCTGGAAGTCGGCCTGCCCGCCGTTGAGGTAGAGCGGCCCGGCCAGCACGAGCACGCCGATGGCCACGATCTTGAAGCCCAGGCGCCAGTCGCCGAAGCTCAGCCCCACGTCGGCGGGCCTGAGGCCGGCCCCGAAGCGCGCCCACAGGAGGGGCACGAGGAAGAGGAGCAGGAAGGCGGCGCCGAACTGGTAGCCGTGGGCGGCCCACTCGGCGAAGGGCCCCGGCGGCGCCAGCTGGCCGAAGTGCCGCGTGAAGAAGGCGTGGTTCCCGGGGTAGAGGTAGACGCAGCAGAGGAGGATGCCCCCGAGGAAGCCCACCAGCGTCGGGCGGTCGATCGCGCGCAGCGGCTTGAGGAGGTCCTTCATGGGTGCGACTCCAGGGTGCCGTCGGCCGGGCCGCCGTCGCGGCCGCCAGCATCGTCGGCCGGGAGCCAACCCTCCTGCCGATACCAGGCGACCGTGGCGCGGAGCCCGGTCGGGAGGTCCCAGCGCGGGGCCCAGCCGAGGCGGTCGCGGAGGCGGGCCACGTCCATCACCCAGCTTGCGCGGAGCTCCGGCAGCTTCTGGCGGTTGAAGATCGCCGGCCGGCGCCGGAGGCGCCCGCCGATCTCGGAGCCGAGGGCCGCGGCGAAGACCAGCGCCCGCGGCAGCGCCAGGAAGCGCGGGCGGCGGCCGAACACGCCGCAGAGCAGCGCGCCGAACTCGGTCATGGAGTAGCCGCGGAGGTCGCCGACGTGGAAGACCTCGCCCGACTCCACGTCGCGCTCGCTGGCGAGGATGGTCGCCTGCACCACGTCGTCGACGTGCACCAGGTTGACGATCTGGTCGCGGCCACCCATGAGCGGCACCAGGCCCCGCCGCGCCAGCTTCACGACCGGCAGCAGCTCGTGGTCCCGTGGCCCGTAGACCGCGGTCGGCCGGACGATGGCGATCGGGAGGCGATCACGGTAGGCGAGCGCGCGGCGCTCCCCCTCGAGCTTGGAGCGGCCGTAGTCGGTCACGGGGCGTGGCGCCTGCGCCTCCGTGAGCGTGGCACCCGGGTCGGCGGGGCCCACGGCACCCAGGCTCGACATGAGCACGAGGCGGCGGGGCGGCCGCGCCGCGGCCACGCACGCGGCGCACACCTCCTCGGTGACGACCGCGTTGGCGCGGAGGAAGCCGTCCAGGTTCAGCGCCTTGACGGCGCCGGCCACGTGGTAGACCACCTCGTGCCCCGACACCAGCTCCACTAGCGCCGGGTCCGGGCCGGGCAGGTCGGCGGTCACGAGCCGCACGCCGAGCTGCGCGAGGGCGCGCGTGTCGCTCGAGCGCCGCACCAGGCAGGTCACCACGACGCCGCGGCGCAGCAGCTCCTCGACCAGGTTCCGGCCCACGAAGCCGGTGGCCCCGGTGACGAGCGCGGTCCCCCGCCCCGAGTTCGCCGTGGCGCCGTCCATCGGCACAGGATACCATCAATGCAGCGCCGATGACCGATCCGTACGCCGCGAAGCCGTGGCTCGCGCACTACGACGCGCACGTGTCCGCGTCGCTGGAGTACCAGGGCGCCACGGTGCCCGAGCTGATCCGCGACGTCGCGCGGCGGGTGCCGGACCGCCCGGCGCTGCACTTCATGGGGCGGACCTTCACCTTCGGCGAGCTCGACGGCCTCTCCGAGCGCGCGGCGCGGCACCTCGTCGATCGCGGCGTCCGCCCCGGCGAGGTGGTCGCGCTCCACCTGCCGAACATCCCGGCGGGCTACGCCGCGTTCCTGGCGAGCCAGAAGGTGGGCGGCGTGCTCACCGGCCTCTCCCCGCTGCTCACGCCGGTCGAGCTGGAGCACCAGCTCCGCGACAGCGGCGCCACGTCGGTCTTCACCCTGGACGCCACCTTCGGCCGGCTCGCGCAGGTCCTCGCCCACACCGCCGTCAAGACGGTGGTGGTGTCGTCCGTGGCCGACTACCTGCCGGGGTGGAAACGGCTGCTGGGCCGGCTCCTCCACAAGATCCCGACGGGCCCGGTGACGCAGCTCGCGGGCGTGGACGTGACGCGTCTCAACGACCTGGCCGCGCGCGCGAGCGTGGCGCCGGTGGACGTCACCGTGGCCCCCGACGGTCCCTGCCTGATGATGTACACGGGCGGCACCACGGGGCCCGCCAAGGGCGCCACCATCACCCATCGGAACGTGCTCGCCAACCGCCACCAGGTGCAGACCTGGCTCGACCTGCGCGAGGGGCACACGTTGCTCTCGGCGTTCCCGCTGTTCCACATCGCCGGCCTCTTCCTGGGCATGTGCGCGTACGCCACCGGCCTCACGCAGATCGCGGTGCCCAATCCACGCGACTCGGCGTTCCTCGTCGACGCGATCCGCCGCTACCGGCCCTCGGCCGTGGTCAACGTGACCACGGTCTTCCTCGAGCTGATGAAGCAGCCGGCGTTCCGCGCCCTCGACCTCGGCGGCGTCGAGTGGTTCCTCTCGGCCGCGGCCCCCTTCCCGCCCGCGAACATCGCGGAGTTCGAGGCGATCATCGGCCCGGGCAAGCTGCTCGAGCTGTACGGCATGACCGAGGCCAGCCCGGTCATCGCCTGCCTCCCCCGGTACGGCAAGAAGAAGCCGGGCTCGGTCGGCATGCCGCTCCCCGACACCGAGATGAAGCTCGTGGATCCCGCGAGCGGCGAGGTCGCCGCGCTCGGGGAGCCGGGCGAGGTGCTGGTGCGCGGGCCGCAGGTCTTCGCGAAGGGCTACCACAACCAGCCCGCCGAGACCGCGCACGCGCTGCAGGACGGCTGGCTCCACACCGGCGATATCGCGCGGATGGACGAGGACGGCTACCTCTACCTCGTCGACCGCGTCAAGGACATGGTCAACATCTCGGGGCTCAAGGTCTTCTCGCGGGAGATCGACGACCTCCTCGGCGAGCACCCGAAGGTGGCCCAGGGCGCGACCGTCGGCCTCCCCGACCCCGAGCGGCCGGGCTCCGAGCGCGTGGTCTGCGTGGTCGTGCTGCGCGCCGGCGTGGACCCGGGCGAGGCCACGCGCGCCGAGATCCTCGCGTACCTCGCGGTCCGCCTCGCGCCCTACAAGCGGCCCAAGCGCCTCGAGTTCATGGCGTCCCTCCCGACGAGCGGCGTGGGAAAGGTCCTGAAGCGGGAGCTGCGGGAGATGCTGCGGGGGCCGACGACCTAGCCCCAGGCTGCCCCGCTACCCTGCCGGGCCCGGCCCGGTGTACCCTGCGCCTGATCCCATGCCCCCCGGGACCGACCTCATCGGCCAGGCCATCGGCAACTACCGCCTGGAGCGCCTCCTCGGCAGCGGCGGCATGGGCGACGTCTACCTCGGGCTGCACCCGCAGATCGGCAGCCGCGTGGCGGTCAAGGTGCTCCACGCCGAGCACGCCCAGGACCGCACCAGCGTCGAGCGCTTCCTGAACGAGGCGCGCGCGGTCAACACCATCCGCCACGACGCCATCGTCAACGTGCTCGACCTGGGGACGCTCCCCGACGGCCGCCCCTACCTGATCATGGAGTACCGCGACGGCGCCGTCCTCGGCCAGCTCATCCGGCAACGGGGCCCGCTGCCGCTCGCTGGTGCGGCGCGCGTGGTCGGCGACGTGCTCGACGGGCTCGCCGCCGCCCACCGCCGGCTCATCATCCACCGCGACCTGAAGCCCGACAACGTCTGGGTCACGGTCTCCGGCCGGGCGTACGTGCTCGACTTCGGCCTGGCCAAGCTGGTCGGCGAGAAGGGGACGATCGTCCTCACGCGCAAGGGGGCGTGGCTGGGCACGCCAGCCACCGCGCCCCGCTCGCTCGCGCCCGCCGCGACCGTCCCCCTGCCGCCCTCCCCGACGGCGTCCGCCGCCCGGGTCGGCGGCCTGTCCGGCCGTGCGATCGCGGGACTCACCATCGGTGCGGTGGTGGTCATCGGCGGCCTCGCCGGCGCCATCGGCTTCCTGGCCGGGCGGGCCGGCCAGCCCGAGCCCGAGGGCTCGGCGGTCGGCCCGGCGCCGCGCCCGGGCATACCGGGCCGTCGCCCCCTGGCCGGCCGCGCGGGGAGCCGATCCGGCCGTGCGGCGACGGGTCAGCGCACGTCGTCGAACCGGGCGACGGGGCTCCCGGTGGGGGGCACGGTCGCCGTCGCGCCGAACGCCACGGTCAGCGTGTCGAGGGGGAAGGGCTCGGCGGCGCTCACCTCGGTCGTCCAGCTCTGGCGGTCGGGCGACGTGCTCCAGTGCACCTCGCCGTTGCGATGGCCGAGCCCCCAGTACCGGTGCTCTTGCGGGTCGTGGAGCACCGTGCCCATGACGGCCACGTCCCCGCCGAGGCACTGCTCGAAGTACAGGGTGTCCCGCTCCAGGCGGATACCGATGTAGTCGCCGCTGCGGGCCACTGCCTGCAGCCAGGTCGAGACCCCGGCGGTGGCCGCGGGCACTTCCAGCACCTGGATGGACAGCCCGTTGTCCACGAGGGAGTAGGCCGACGAGGACAGGTAGGCGGCCGTGGAGGCCTCGACGTCGGACAAGGTGACGGCCGCGGTGCCGTCGAAGAAGCCGCGGCTGGCCCCGCCCTCTTCGTAGGACCTCCGCCAACCGTCGGTGCCGGAGCCCTCGAAGTCCTCGTCCAGATCCTGCGCCCTGCAGGTGTGACCCAAGGCCACGCCGCCGTTGAGGTTGTCGAAGTGGGCCGCGCCGGGATCGGGCACGTCGGCGTCAGCCGCGACGCCGAACCGGACGCGGGCCAGGCTCGGGCGCGCCAGCTGCGGCTCGTCGAAGCGCGCGGTCCAGTCGAGGGCGTCGGGCGACGTCTCCCAGTGGGTCCGGTCGTCCGCGGAGCGGAGCTGCCACCAGCGGTGTAGGGCGGGATCGTAGTGCACGCTCCCCAGGGTGGCGTCGACCCCGGCCGTGTGCCGCTTGAAGTAGAGCTGGTCGGCCTCCTGCGCGATGGAGATCGTGTCGTCGCCGTCGAAGACCAGCGTGAGGAAGGCCCGCGCGCCAGCGATGGCGTTGACCGACTGGGGCACCTCGATGAACACCCGCGAGCCGTACCACACGTACCACTCGGACGACTCGTACCACGCCCACGAGGGCTGCGTGCCCCCGGCCGCGGGCGCCAGCACTGCGTGCCCCCCCTCTTCCGTCAGCGAGGCGCCGTTCTCGGCGGCCGACGCCAGCCATTGCCAGGTCGGCCACCCGTCCTCGAAGTCGTCGGCCAGCACGTTGACCATGCCGCAGCGCCAGTCGGGCCGTACGCAGAAGCCCGCCGCGAGGCAGACGAAATCCGGGGGACAGGCGTGGGCCGCGTCGCAGGCGAGGTTCGTGTCGCCCACGTCCATCTCGACGGCGCAGGAGCCGAGCGCCAGGACGCCCGCGAGGGCGAGGGGCAGAGCGCAGCGCACGTCGCGAGGATAGCACACTGTGTGGTAGGGTCGTAGGCGCGTGGGAACCCTCCGGAGGGCTCCCACGTCAAAGGATGGCCGCCGCCGGTGCCAGGCTGAGCCCCCCGGAGATGGGTTCCGGGCGCTTCGGCAAGTACACCCTGATCGCCCGCCTCGCGAAGGGGGGCATGGCCGAGATCTTCTTCGCCCGGCTCGAGGGGGTGGCCGGCTTCGAGAAGCCGCTGGTCATCAAGCGCCTCCTCCCGGACCTCGCCGAGGACCAGGAGTTCGTCTCGATGTTCCTCGACGAGGCGCGGCTCGTGGCCCGCATCGGCCACCCGAACATCTGCCAGGTCTACGAGCTGGGCGAGTTCGAGGGGCAGTACTTCATCGCCATGGAGTACCTGGAGGGCGCGCCCGTCGACCAGGTCATCGGCCGGATGGTGTCCGACAGCGGGGCGGTGGACCTCCGCCTGGTGTCCGGCATCTTCGCGCAGGCCTGCGAGGGGCTCCATCACGCCCACGAGCTGGCGGACGCGAAGGGGCACAACATCAACCTGGTCCACCGCGACGTCTCGCCGCAGAACCTGTTCGTGACCGTCGACGGCGTGGTCAAGGTGATCGACTTCGGCATCGCCAAGGCGCGCACGCGGTCGACCCACACGCGCACGGGCACGCTCAAGGGCAAGTACGTCTACATGTCCCCCGAGCAGCTGAACAACCGGCCCATCGACCGGCGCGTCGACGTCTTCGCCCTGGGCGCCGTCCTGTTCGAGATGCTCACCGGGCAGCAGGTCTTCGCCCGCGAGACTGAGTTCCTGATGTTCCGCGCCATCAACCAGGAGGCGCGGCCGCGCGTCAGCGATCTGCGGGGCGACATCCCGCCGGCGATCGACGAGGCCATCACGAAGGCGCTCTCGCGCCAGCCCGACGGCCGCTTCCCGACGGCGCGGGCGTTCGGCGAGGCGGTGACGGCCGGGGTCGCGCACCTCGGCGGCCCGCTCGGCATGGCCGCCATCGGGACCGAGCTCCGCCGCCTGTGCGGCGACCAGATCGAGGTCCGGCGCGCGCTCATCACCCGGCGCGCGGCCATCATCGACAGCGGCCGCGATCCGCACGCGACGTCGGTGCTTCGACGGAGCCCCTCGCAGGTCACGTCGGCGCCGAGGATCGACGAGACCGTCGTCTCGCGGGGCACGCGCCGGGCCCGGCGGCTGATCCTGCTGGGCGTCGGCGCGGCCGCGCTCGCCGCGCTCCTCGTGTGGGGCCCCCGGCTGCTGGGGCTGCGGGGGGCGGCCGCGCCCGCCGGGGTGGCCGGCCTCGCCCGCCCTGCGCTCGCCGACGCCGGGACCGTCACGCCGGCGTCGGGTCCGCTGGCTCCGCCGGCGTCGCCGCCGGCGCCCGG
>JACRCY010000550.1 GCA_016218785.1 Deltaproteobacteria bacterium | reverse complement strand
GCTCCACATCGCCGCCTGCTCACGTAGCCCCCCTCCCGGGGGCCGGGGGTCACTCTGCCCGCCGCTTCCCCGCGACCTCACCGCGGTCGACCCTCGGGGCTGGCGGCTGCGGCGCTACGGGGTCCCTGATCGGTCGTGCCGCGCGCCCGGGCGCCCTGTCCCACCCGCTGGGTTCGTGTCATGATCGCGCGATGCCGGACGACGGGCGGCGGAGCCTCCTCGAGCGCGTGCGGGACTTCTCCGCGCGCCTCGACCGGCGCCGCACCGCGACCAGCTACCTCGTCTTCTCGGTGCTCTTCCTCTCGGCCGCGCTCCTGTGGACCCGGTTGCCTTCGGGGCGGCCCTGGGTCCGGCACCTGTGGGCCGCGGGCCTGCTGACGCTGGCGGTGCGCGACTTCGCCCTGGGCCTGCGGCGCATCAGCCGCGAGCGCGAGCTGCCCGACTGGACGTGGATCGTCAGCACCGTGGCGTACGGCGTCCTCGGCACGCTCGCGGCCCTGCTGCTGATCTGGACCAGGACCTAGGGGGGATCGCGGAGCCCGCAGGGCGAGCCGGCGCTGAGTGGCGCCGCGGGGAGGTGAGCTGGCGGCTACGAGTGCTCAGCCATGCCAGCGAGGTGACGGGGCTCATTGACAACCGCGCGTTTCTTCGGTAGCGCTTTGACTGCATGCCGCGTCGCGGGCGCCTCATCGTCTTCGTCGCCCCGTCGGGAGCAGGAAAGACGTCGGTCATCCGGCTGGTGCGCTCCCGTCATGGTGGCGTCGCCTACTCGGTGTCGTGCACGACGCGGCCGATGCGTCCCGGTGAGGTCGACGGGCGCGACTACCGCTTCCTCGACGAGCCGACCTTCCGGCGCGGCATCGACGACGGGCGATTCGTCGAGTGGGCCGAGGTCCACGGACACCTCTACGGGACGCCGCGCGAGCCGCTCGACGAGGCGCTCGAACAGGATCGCGACGTCCTCCTCGACCTCGACGTCGCGGGCAGCCTGCGCCTCAAGGAGCTCTACCGTGACCGGGCGGTCACCGTTTTCCTCTCACCCCCGTCGGTCGACGAGCTGGAGCGGCGCCTCTTGGGGAGGGCGACGGACTCTCCCGAGGTGCAGCGGCTGCGGCTGCGCAACGCGCTCAAGGAGATGACGTTCAGGGACCGCTTCGATTTCCAGGTGGTGAACGACGACCTCGAGCGTGTCTGCCGGGAGATCGACGGTATCCTCGGGTTCGCCCCGCGAGGCGAAGGAAGAGGCAAGCAGCAAGACGAAGGGGCCGGACGGTCATGACGCGCAACTTCCACATCGGCATCATGGGCAATCTCTTCTCGGGGAAGACGACCCTCATGAGCGCGCTCTCCCGGGACCCCTACAAGGCCGAGCTCGAGAACCTCCTCGACGGCGCCCAGCTGCACGCTTTCTCCGAGCGCGTCGAGAAGGACTCGCTCGCCGACCAGTGCCTGGCGCTCTTCTACCACGATCGCGTCGCCAACATCTTCGCTACGGAGACGGCGTTCCTCTACATGCGGACGATGCAGCAGCGCGAGATCCGCCACCTGATGACGCGCGAGAGCAAGCGCGGTGTCATCATCCTCGAGGATCGCCCCTTCATCGACGGGCCCGAGGTGTTCGTCAAGCGGATGATCGACTCGGGCGAGATGCCGCCGGCGCACGCGCGCCTGTACCGCACCCTCTTCTGCCAGACGTTGCGGAACGAGCACATCCGCCTGCCCGATCTCACGGTCTACCTCCGCTCGGAAGCCGACATGCTGGAGCACCGGCGCGCCATGCGGGCCAAGGACGGCGACGGCTACGCCGCCACCATCAGCGCCCAGTACCTGCGCGAGATCCACGAGTGCTACGAGGCGGTGTCGGCGGCCTGGAAGCAGACCCTGCTCAAGTACCAGGAGCTCGCCATCGTTCCGCCCGACGCCGACATCATCATCCTGCCGGCGGAGATCGACATGTACGAGCATCCCGACTATGTCCACGTCGCCGCCGGGACCATCCGCGAGAAGATGCGCCGGATGATCGCGACGCGAAGGCAGTCTTGATGCAGCTCCAGTATCAGCTGCTCCCGGCCGAGGTCGTCGAGGTCGCCGAGGACCGGGGCATCCGGCGCCACGAGATCGCCAACCGCCTGACCAAGGTCGAGCGGCGGCTCATGCGGTTCTTCGCGCGCCACCAGCGGCTCGTCACCTGCGTCGGCAACATCGGCCTCGGCAAGAGCTCGCTGGTCAAGTTTCTCGCCTACGCGACCGGCATGAACGCCCTCTTCGAGCTGCCCGACGAGGGCTTCGAGGACTACCTGGTCCAGAACGAGTCGCTGGCGCCGCTGCTGGCTACGGCCAAGGAGTCCGCCCAGCGGACGCTCGGCCGCTACTACGCGTCGATCGACGAGTTCATCGCCTGCCAGGCGCGCGAGCCCGGCGAGAGCGCCGCCTGGACGCTGGCTAAGCGCAATGTCGAGCAGGGAGCGCTCGATATCCAGCACGCCTATCTCGACCTGCGCAAGATGCAGCTCCAGGCCGTGCCCAACCTGGTGGGCTCGACCTGCGTGGACGGCTCGGCGCTGGCCGATCGCTTTGCCTTCTGTCAGGTGCTGCATGCCGACATGGCGCCGTCTTACTTGACGGCTGACGCGCTGGCCGTCATCGACGGGCGGCTGGAGCGCGAGTTCAAGCCGCTCGTCCAGCCGAGCCTCCTCGTCCTGCTCGAGGGCCCGACCGACTACCTGCTGCAGAACATCCGCGAGCGCCAGCGCAGCGAGGAGAGGTCGGGGCGCGACGGCGATATCCCCGAGGGTCTGCTGCGGCTGGTGAAGGCGCTCAACCCGCGCTACGCCGCCTTCGTCGACACGTTGCGCCGCACCGGCTGGTACCTGGGACCGGTGCTCCGCATCGACGTGTCGCGCATCGACTTCGTCTCCGACGTGCGCCACCTGATCGCGGTCTACGAGGGCATCGCGCGGCTGCTGGTGCCACGGGACTTCAAGGACTAGGTAGAGGAGCCCCGGCAATGGAGTGGGCCAAGCTCCTCAGCCGCCAGCGACTCGGCCAGGACGAGGCGAGCGAGCGGGAATCGGCGCGGACGCCGTTCCAGCGCGATCACGATCGGCTGCAATTCTCCGGCGCCGTCCGCTGCCTCGTGGACAAGACCCAGGTCTTCCCCATGCCGGACGACGATCACGTCCACTCGCGGCTGACCCACAGCCTCGAGGCCGCCGCCGTCGGACGTAGCTTGGGGAACCTCGTTGGCTACGATCACGTGCGCGCGGATCCGGCGCTGGCGGCGGCGGGGCTCGAGGCACGCGACGTCGGCGACATCGTCGCATCGGCGTGCCTGGCGCACGACATCGGCAATCCCCCCTTCGGCCACGCCGGCGAGGAGGCGATCGCGCGCTGGTTCCGCGAGCGGCGGGGGCGCATGGGCGAACTGTTGCCGGGCTTCGCCCTCGACGAGGCGCTCTGGGCCGAGTTCGAGAACTTCGAGGGCAACGCCCAGGGCTTCCGCCTGCTGGTCTCCGATCGCGACGGCACCGAGGGCGGCATGAAGCTGACGTGCGCCACGCTGGCCGCCTTCTCCAAGTACCCGTGCGTCCGGCTGAACGACGACCAGCATCGACCCTACCGCAAGCACGGCGTCTTTCGCCATGAGCGCCCTGCGCTCGAGGAGGTCGCCGCCTCGACCGGCCTTGTGTCGCTCGGCGACGGTGCCTGGTGCCGCCACCCCCTGGCCTACCTGGTCGAGGCCGCCGACGACATCTGCTACAGCGTCGTCGACGTCGAGGACGGCTATCGGCTCGGCTACCTCTCCTTCGAGGAGACGCGCGCAGCGCTGCTGCCGCTGGCGTCGCGGAATCCGGCCGGCCGCCTCGACCGGCACCTCGGCCTCGAAACCCGGGCCCCGGCGGCCTACGTGGCGGTGCTGCGCGCCTACGCCATCAACGCCCTCATGCTCGGCGCCCACGAGGTCTTCGGCCGCGTCCACGACCGGCTGCTGGCCGGCGAGCCGGTGCCGCCGCTCCTCGAGCAGGTGGAGCTGCGAACCGAGTTGGAGCAACTCAGGCGCCTCGGGTTCGCCCGCTGCTACCGCGCGCCCGAGGTGGTCGCCGTCGAGCTGACCGGCTTCAACGTGCTCGCCGCGCTGCTCGACGTGCTGGTCCCGGCCGTCCTCGACCGGCGGCCGTCGCGCTACCTCGACAAGGTGCGCCAGGCATTCCCGCAGCTCGAGGAACACGGCGACGCCTACGAGGGGCTGCTGCACGCGACGGATCTCGTCTCCAGCATGACCGACAGCCGCGCCCTGTCCATCTATCGCCGAGTTCTGGGCATGGAGCTGCCCGGCGGGCGCCGCGGGCTGGGGACGGTGTAGTGCCGCGCCGCAGCCGCAGGCGTAGGGCGGTCGCGGCCGCTCTCGGCCGTGGTTCTCTTCGGGTCGCGCGCCACCGGCGAGTACACGCAGCACAGCGACTTCGACCTCGCGGTCGTCTCGTCGACTTCCGCGGGCGAGCCGCGCATGTACCGACGGGCCACGGTGGTCCTGGCTGCGCTCGGAGACGTGCGCGGGATCGATCCGGTCGGGCTCGCCCCGGCGGAACTCGAGGCCCTCGACGGACTGCTCGTCCTGGACGTCGTGGCCGATGGGACGCCCCTCGTCGACGACGGCTGTGTCGCCCGGGCCCGCGCCCGGCTCGTCGAGCTGCAACGCGACGGGAGCCTGCAGCGCCTGCGCGGCGGCTGGCGGACCCCGGCCGCAAGGGACGGGTAGGCCGGCCGCCGCCGGCCGCCCAGCTCACCCGGTCCACGCCCGAAGCATCCCCGGCGGAGTTCTCCTCGCCGCGCCCTGCGGCGCCCCCTCCTGGCCAGGTGGGGGGCCGGTGCCGGCATGACCGGACAGATTCACAGTCGGCTCTGAATCTGTCCTGGACAAAATTAGAGTACTATCTGATAATGTCCTCCGTGATCGAGCGCCGCGTCGCGCAGCCCATCGCCGCCGACCTGCCGGACAAGATGGTTCTCCTGTCCGGTCCCCGCCAGTGCGGCAAGACCACCCTCGTCAAGGCGCTGGTCGACGCGCAGGAGGGCCGCTACTACAGTTGGGACCGGGCCCCCGATCGGCTGGCGATCCAGAAACGCAACCTCGATTTCGACCGCACCCTCTGGGCCTTCGACGAGCTGCACAAGTTCCGGCGCTGGCGGGCGTTCCTCAAGGACCTCACGGACTCCTTCGGCCGCGAGCGGCAGCTCATGGTGACCGGCAGCGCCCGGCTGGAGACGTACGGACATGGCGGGGACTCGCTGCAGGGACGCTATCTGCCGCACCACCTCCACCCCGTCACGTACTCCGAGCTGTGCGGTCTCCCGTTCGGCGTGATCTCCGACATCCCGCTGCTGGGCAACGCTCCACCGGCGAGGCGTGATCTCGGCGACCTCCTGCGCCGCGGGGGGTTCCCCGAGCCGCTGCTGGCTGGTTCCGATCGCGCGGCCGCGCGCTGGCGCCTGGCCTACGGCGCACGCCTCGTGGAAGAGGAGGTGGCCTCGCTGGAGCAGGTGCGCGAGCTCGAACGGATCGAGCTGCTCTTCGACCGACTGAGTGACGTCGCCGGCGGCCTGCTGTCCATCAACAGCCTGCGCGCGGACCTGGAGGTGGCGTTCGAGACCGCGCGGAGCTGGATCGCGATCCTCGAGCGGCTCGACGCGGTGTTCCGCCTCCCGCCCTACGGGAGCCCCCGCATCAAGGCGGTCAAGAAGGAGCAGAAGCTCTACTTCTGGGACTGGGCCCGGTGCTCCTCGGACGGCGCCCGCTTCGAGAACCTGCTCGCGCTTCACCTCCTGCGGGCCGTGCACTGGGCGGCTGACGTCGAGGGCGAGAAGCTGCAACTCCGCTACTGGCGCCATCGTGCCGGCCGCGAGGTGGACTTCGTGATCCTGCGAGGCCGCCGGCCGTGGCTGGCGGTGGAAGCGAAGCTCACGGAGTCCGACCTCGCCCCGGGACTGCGCTACTTCATCGAACGCCTCCAGCCGGAGGTCGCCTTCCAGGTGGTGCTCGACCCCGCGCGTGAGCGTCGTCTGCCCGACATCGGCGGCGCCCGGGTCGAGGTGGTCTCCGCGGCGCGTTTCCTCGCCAACCTGCCGTGACCGCGAAAGGCCCTTGGCTCGAGTGTCGGCTGACAGCCCGTTATCCTCGGGGTCGGGCGCGCGGACTAAAATCGCATGGATCGTATTTTGGTCTAGACCGAACTACGATCTCGTGGAATGCTGCGGGTCATGGACCGGCCACGGCTGTACTCCAGCATCCTCCGCGACCACCTGGCGAGCAACCGCCAGATGGCCTTCGTGAGCGGGCCGCGGCAGGTTGGCAAGACCACGACCTGCCGGTCCGTCGGCGACTCCTACCTGAGCTGGGACAACGCCGACGACCGGCGCGAGATCCTGCTAGGTCCGGCGGCGCTCGCCAGCCGGCTCGGCCTCGACCGCCTCCCGGAACGCCTCCCCGTCGCGGTGCTCGACGAGCTCCACAAGCACGGCGCCTGGAAACGCCTGCTGAAGGGGTTCTTCGACTCCTACGGCGAACGCGTCCACTTGGTCGTCACCGGCAGCTCCCGGCTCGATGTCTTCAGGCGCGGCGGCGACAGCCTCATGGGGCGCTACTTCCTCTACCGGATGCACCCGTTCTCCGTGGCCGAGTGCGTCCGTACCGGAGCTCCCGAACAGCCGATCCAGCCCGCGACCCCGATCACCGACGACGACTGGACCGCGTTGCTCGAGCATGGCGGCTTCCCGGAGCCATTCGTGCGGCGGGAAGGTCGCTTCACGCGGCGGTGGCGGTCGCTGCGCCACGCGCTGCTGGCCAAGGAGGATCTGCGGGAGGTCACCCGCGTGCAGGAGCTGGGAACGTTGGAGACCCTGATGCAGATCCTCGCCGAGCGCTCCGGTAGCCAGATGGTCTATGCCAGCCTCGCCCGAGAGGTCGGCGTAGCCTTGGACACCGTCAAGCGCTGGGTGGACCTCCTGTCGCGCCTGCACTTTGGCTTCCTCGTCCGTCCGTGGTTCGCCAACGTGGCCAAGGCGCTGCGCAAGGAGCCCAAGTGGTTTCTCCGCGACTGGAGCGGCATCGCCGATCCGGGCGCCCGCGCCGAGACGCTCGTCGCGTGTCACCTGCTCAAGGCGGTCGAGGGGTGGACCGATCTCGGCGTGGGCGAGTTCGAGCTGCGGTACCTGCGAGACAAGCAGCAGCGCGAGGTGGATTTCCTGGTGGTCCAGGACCGAAAGCCATGGTTCCTGGTCGAGGTCAAGCAGGGGGACACGAACCTGGCCCCGTCGCTGCTCCACTTCGGGGCCGCGACCCGGGCCCGGCACGCGTTCCAGGCCGTGATGGCGCTCCCATTCGCGGCGGTGGACTGCTTCCGCGCCGAGCGTCCCTGCGTCGTGCCCGCACGGACGCTGCTCAGCCAGTTGCTCTGACGGGGGTCGCGCGCCACGCTCGCTTCAGCAACTCGGCCCATGCGAGCCGGCGCGGACGGGCGGCAGCGTCGGGTGCCCCCGGGATGGTGCTCTCATCATGCTGACGGGTAGTCGGAGAGACCGGGTCGCAGCGATCGCTACCCGCCGCGCAGGTAGCGCACTTGGTCAGCGGTGTCGCGCTGGCCTTGGACGGGGCCGCGGTATGGACTCGAGCCCGCTAGGCCACGCCACAGGCTTACCACCGTCCACCGAAGGGGCGACCGCACGAAGGCTGCACGCTGCTCCGCGAGGCTCTCGCGAAAGGACGCGGGGAACCCCGCTGCCGAGACCGCGTCCACTGCGATGCCTTGCCCGCGAAGAAACGCGAGGGCCTCGCGGTGTCGGGCGTAGACCTCCTCCGCCGCCGCATTGGCGAAGACCTGGCGGAGTATTCCGGGACGCGCCGGAGACACCGCGCCAGATGGAGCGTTGGTCGAGGTGAGACCACCACGCCCTCCCGCGAGGCGTGACACGAAATCGACGGCGACCGTCGCCTGTATCGAGTCCAGCTTGTACGCGTACGCGTAGATCCCTTCGGTCTCCTCCACGAAGGGCACCATCAAGGCTGGCGGTCGAGAGACCCGAAGCGGAGGGTCGGCCGGCGCCAGGCCCAGCGATGCGATGCGCCGCGCGAGGGCTCCGAGGGTGGGATCGAGCGGCGCGTCTGGCACCGGCTCCAACTGCACCATCTTCGGCAACGCAACTACGAAGACGTAGCAGACCATGAACGCGAGGAAGAGGACCCCAACCAAAGCGATCGTGGCCAGAAACCCCGCTGTCCCGAGTCGCGCGAAGAACGCGGGCGGGTTGCAGAGTACCCAAGCGAGCCCGAGACCCACGGCAATGGGCAGGTACTTGAGCGCCTGGCGTTTCATTCGAGGCTCCGCTTGAGCAGCATGTCGCTGTAGGAGCGCTCGAGCGGGTCGCGAAGCCCGAGCGCGTCGGCCCACCGCTCCAGGTAGTCCCAGTCGAGCCGGGCCGCTTGGACCGCGATGTCGGCGTCCTGCGTCATGCGGGGCCGGCCGTGGAGGTTGCTGGCGAACGAGCCCGCGATCATGTAGGGCAGGCCCGAGCGCTCGAGCACCTCGACCACCCGGGCGACGACTTCTTCCTGCGTCACGGCGCGAGCTCGGCGCAGCCGGCGTAGGCCTGGCGATAGAGCTCCTCCCCGAGCCAGAGCCGGATCGTGGCGAGCCGGACTTGCTCGTCGGTGTACTCGGGGTGCCGGCGCCGCACGCCGGCGGCGACGAGCCGGCGGCTCAACTCGGTCAGCTCCAACGCCACGCGGAGGCGCGCGCCCGGCGTCATCCGGCGATAGGCGTCGATCTGGACCGCGTCCGCCTCGACCGATGTGTCCCGCGCCCGCATCTCCTGCACATGGTATCACAGCGCCGCACTCGGGCCGGCCCGCCCCGGCGTCACGGCCCTGAGATCGACGCAACCCTCAAGGGGCCGTGATGGCGCGCACTGCGGCTTGCGAGGCTGGAGGCTGGCGGTCGGAGGTTCGAGGCGGGAGGTGTGAGGGCGGGAAGCTGCGGCAGCCGGGGCTAGAAATCCCCGCCGAAGTCGTCGCCGCCCATGCCGCCCATGCCACCCATGCCGCCCATCCCGCCCATCCCGCCCATCCCGCCCATCCCGCCGTCGTCCATGCCGCCGCCACCGCCGCCGGCCGGGGCCTTCTTCTTCGGCTGGTCGGCGATGAGCGCCTCGGTGGTGATCATCAGCGACGACACCGACGCCGCGTTCTGGAGCGCCGTGCGCACGACCTTGGTCGGGTCGATGACGCCGGCCTTGACCAGGTCCTCGTACTCCTCGGTCTGCGCGTTGAAGCCGAACGCACCCTTGCCGCCCTTGACCTTCTCGGCGACCACGCTGCCTTCGATGCCGGCGTTGTGCGCGATCTGGCGCAGCGGCTCCTCGAGCGCCCGCCGGACGATGTTGACGCCGTACTGGCGGTCACCGTCGGTCTTCAGCTTCTCGAGCGCCGGGAGCGCGCGCAGGAGCGCGACGCCGCCGCCGGGGACGATCCCCTCCTCGACGGCCGCGCGGGTCGCGTGCAGGGCGTCCTCGACGCGCGCCTTCTTCTCCTTCATCTCGGTCTCGGTGG